>JACPRL010000147.1 GCA_016189965.1 Acidobacteriota bacterium
TCACCAGGTTGACGCTATCCACCAGCAGGAAGCCGCTGCGGCTCGCCAGCGCGTGGAGCAGGAACAGCCCGTAGAAGAGGAGCCAGGCGCCCAGGGCCACGCGACCCACCGGGTGCCACTCCTCCTCCAGTGCCTCCAGGAACTCAAACCGCTCCATAGCCGCCACCCACGCTCCTGACCGTTCGGCGGATTGTAACCCAGAATTCCGCCGGGGCCGAGAGTCACTGGCTCACAATTAATCTGACGTAGAATCAATCACTTACAGGAGATTACGGTTGTGCTTGCCCACCGAGCCCTGTCCGGGGTAGAATATGAGCTACCCGCAGGGGGCAGCGTCCTGGCTGGCCTCGCGCCGCAAGGTACGTCCGGGTTGGTTCACCTTCGAGGTGGCGTATGGCTGAGGAAATCCGCAACACCTACCGCGTCGGCGTAGACCGGAACCAGAGCGGCAAATACGAAATCCGCCTCCAAGCGCGCTACACCGAGCGCCGCTGGACCCTGGGGGTCTACTTCCAGGCCAGCAGCCCGGAGCGTGTCTTCAACCGCCTGGCCGCAGCGCTGCGCTTTCTCCAGCGGCGGGAAGAAGAGTTGTGGCTCTGGGGCTCCAACCCCAGCGACCGCGGCCTGCTCTTTGAGGAGCTGCTGGCCGAAGCCGGCCTGGCGATTGACCGCCGCCGGGAGTTCCCCCGCGGCGGCGTCGTGCTCTCGGTGCGTGTGGGCGAGAGCTTCCGCCCGCTGCACCTGGCCGAACTCAAGCGCAAGCTGGAGGCCCGGCTCACGGCCGTCGGTCGCGCCGGGCGCTGTCCCGTCGAAGCCTTGCGCTCCTCCGCCTGATTCCCACCGGCTTCCAGCCTACTTCCGCACCGCCCCTAGCAGTTTGCTCTCTGCTTCGGAAGGCGGCTCGACCCGCCCGCCCAGGTGCTTGGCTAAGAACTCCTCCGCCGCGGCGTAGAAGGCCATGTGGTTTTCCGGCCGGGCAAAGCCGTGGCCCTCGTCCGGGAAGAGCAGGTAGACCACGTCCTTGCCCTTCTTCCGCACCGCCGCGACGATCTGCTCGCTCTCGGCCTGCTTGACCCGCGGGTCGTTCGCCCCCTGCGCCACCAGCAGCGGCACCTTGATCTGGTCGGCCTTGAAGAGCGGCGAGCGAGAGTGGAGGAATTCGGCCTCGGTCTCCTCGTTCCCCACGCGGTAGCGGAACAAGTTCAGGAGCGGCACCCAGTAGGGCGGGACGGACTTGAGCAGCGTCACCAGGTTCGACGGCCCCACAATGTCCACGCCGCAGGCGAAGACGTCCGGCGTGAACGTCACGCCCACCAGCGTGGCGTAGCCGCCGTAGCTGCCGCCCATGATGCAGACTTTCTTCGGGTCGGCAATGCCTTCCTTGATGGCCCAGTTCACCGCGTCAATCAGGTCGTCGTGCATCTTGGCGCCCCACTCGCGGTCGCCGGCGTGGAGGAACTTGCGCCCAAAGCCCGCCGAGCCGCGGAAGTTCACCTGCAGCACGGCGTAGCCGCGGTTGGCCAGCAACTGCGCGGTTCCGTTATAGCCCCAGGTGTTCCGCGCCCAAGGGCCGCCGTGAGGGATGAGCACCAGGGGCAGCTTCTTGGGTTCTTGGCCCACCGGAACGGTCAGGTAGCTGACCAGGTCGAGGCCGTCGCGGGCCTTGATGGTGACGGGCTTCATCGGCGCCAGCTTGTACTTCTCCAGCGCCGGGCGGTTGGAGAACAGGTAGGTGGCTTTCTTCGACTCGCGCTCGTAGGCGTAGTAGCGGACGGGCTCGGTGTCGGAGGTGTAAGCCACCAGCCAGGTGCGGTCGGCGTGGTCGCGGTTGATGATGCTGAACTCGCCAGGGTGGACCTTCTTCAGCGCCTCGAAGTCGGCGGCGATGGACTGATCCAGCACCGTCCATTCCAGCCGGTGCAGGTTGAAGCCTACGGCCTGGACATGGTTCTTGATGGGGTGGATGAGCACCGAGCCGAGGTCGACGTGCGGGTCGCGCGCCAGCACCTTCTTCTTCTTGGTGGCGAGGTCGATCTCGTAGAGCTCTGCGGTATCGCTTTCGACGTTGTCTTCGATATAGAGCCCTTTGCCGTCCGGGGTGAAGGCGATAGCGTTGCCTTCGTAGTCCGGCCCCCAGGCCAAGAAGGGCTCGAAGGACGAAGTGGCGTCCTTGCGCAGCAGGAGCTGGAAGCCTCCGTCGGGCGTAGCGGCCACGGCGCCGCGCACGCGGAGGTCGTGGTCGGTCAGCCAGCCCACGTAGTTGGGGGCACTCTCGGCCTCGACCTCGATGCCGCCGGTGCGCAGGTCAACGCGATAGAGATCAAAGACGCGCGGGTCGCGCAGGTTCATTCCCATCAGGAGCCGGTCAGGGAAGTCCGGGTCGGTGAAGACTCCCTGCACGCGCACGCCCTCGAAGGGGCTGAGGTCGCGGATGGCGTTGGTCTTCAGGTTGACCGCATAGAGGTGCCAGTTCTCGTCGCCCTCGCGGTCCTGGATGTAGAGCACGTGCTGGCTGTCTTCCGCCCAGCCGAAAAAGCGGATGCCGCGCTTGCGGTCTTTGGTGATGACGCGGTCGTCCTCCTTGCCCACCGTGCGCACCCAGACGTTCAGCACCCCCTTGTCGGGCGCCAGGTAGCCCATCAGCTTGCCGTCGGGAGAAATCTGCGGGCTGGCCCGCTCCGGATTGCCGAAGATGACTTCGCGTGGAATCAGTTCCGGCGTCTGCGCGGCCAGCGGCGTCAGCCCCGCGGCCAGCACCAGAACGGTCAACACCAAGACACGACTGCGGAGTGAAACTCGCAATGGATTGCCTCCCCTTGAAAAGAGTGTGTGCGGCTCGAACACTATAATCTACGAGCGGGGCGGAGGTAAAGTTTCGCTTCAACCATCAACCGTCCTGTGTGCTAGAATCAGATTTCTGCACACGCGGGCGCATCCTTCTACCGTGAGGGTTCCATGACACGCGCTGAAACCATTGAACGGCTGCGCGAGAA
>JACPRL010000144.1 GCA_016189965.1 Acidobacteriota bacterium
ATGAAGCTCGACCTGCCCGCCGGCGTGGACGTGGAAATCAAAGCCTTCGGCAAGGAGCACGGGAAATGACGCGAGCGGTTCCAACGCGAGCGTCATCCCGAGCGCAGCGAGGGATCTGCTTGTTCACCAAGCACCAGGCACGAAGGACTAGGCACTGAAGATGAGCGTACCAGGGATACTGGGCAAAAAGCTCGGCATGACCCAGGTGTTCGCCGAGGACGGCAGCGTGATTCCGGTCACGGTGCTGAAGGCCGGCCCCTGCGTGGTGGTGCAGCGCAAGACCAAAGAAACCGACGGCTACGAGGCGGTGCAGCTCGGCCTGGTCGAGTTCATCCGCCCGCAACGGGTCTCGAAACCCCGCAGCGGCCACTTCAAGAAGTCGAACGTGCCACCGCTGCGCTACCTGCGCGAGGTGCCCCTCGACGACCCCAAGCTCGAGGCCAAAGCGGGCGACAAGGTGCTGGTGGAGGAAGTCTTCCGGCCCGACGACCAGGTGGACGTGATTGGCATCAGCAAGGGCCGCGGCTACGCCGGGTTCGTCAAGCGCCACCACTTCCGCGGCGGCCCCGCCACGCACGGCTCGATGTTCCATCGCGCCCCGGGCTCCATCGGCGGCAGCTCCTATCCGTCCCGCGTGTGGCCGGGGCAGCGCATGGCCGGGCAGATGGGCAACGAGCGCGTCACGGCCCGCAACCTGCGCGTGGTGCAGGTGGACGCCGAGGAGCACCTGCTGCTGGTGCGCGGCGCCGTGCCCGGCGCCACCGGCGGTTACGTTTTGATCCGTCGCGCCAAGCGAGCTTCGCGGCGCGGCGCTGCCCGCAAATGAGGATGCGATGCCGACCGTCGAAGTGAAAAACTTGGCCAACCAGACCGTGGGGCAGATCGAGCTGCGCGACGACGTCTTCGCCGCTCGGGTCAACCAGGCGCTGCTCTGGGAAGCCGTCCGCCACTACTTGGCCTCGCTCCGCCGTGGCACCCACCAGACGAAGACCCGCGGCGAAGTCTCCGGCGGCGGCCGCAAGCCCTGGCGGCAGAAGGGTACCGGGCGCGCCCGCCACGGCTCCATCCGCTCGCCGCTATGGCGGCACGGCGGCACGGTCCACGGCCCGCAGCCGCGCGATTACAGCTACCACTTCCCGCGCCAGAAACTCCTCGGCGCCCTGCGCAGCGCCTTGACCGCCAAGTTGCAGTCCGAGCGGCTAACCGTGGTGGACACGCTGGAGCTGGAGAACCACAAGACGAACGCCTTGCGCAAGATTCTGGGCAAGCTGGGCGTGGAAAAGACCCTGCTCATCGTCGAGGCCGACGGGAACACCAACCTCGAGCGCGCCAGCCGCAACCTCGCCGGCGTCAAGCTGGTGCCGACGCGCGACGTTCATCCCTACGACCTGCTGGCGCACGACCGGGTCCTGTTCTCCCAGGCGGCGGTAGAAAAGTTGCAGCGGGCGATTGTGCCCCGGGCGAAAGCGGCATGAGATCAGCTTACGAAATCATCCGGCGGCCCATCATCACCGAGAAGGGCCTAGCCATCAAAGAGCTCCAGCGCACGCTGGTGTTCGAGGTGGCCCCGGAGGCCACCAAGCCCGAAATCAAGCGAGCGGTGGAGACGGTTTTCAACGTCAGGGTGGACCACGTGCGCACGGTGATGCTGCCGGGAAAGTTTCGTCGTCGGGGCCAGCGGGGCGGCTACCGCGCCGACTGGAAGAAAGCCTACGTGCGGCTGAAGCCCGGCGAGAAGATGGTCGAATACCAGGAGCCTGCGTGATATGCCGGTAAAGACCTATCGTCCGAAGACGCCTGGGCTGCGCGGCTACGTGCAGGTGGTGCCCGCCGAAGTCACGCGCCAGGAGCCGGAGAAGTCGCTGCTCGAGCCGCTGCCGAAGACTGGCGGGCGGAACAGCCTGGGACGCGTCAGCGTCTGGCACCGTGGCGGCGGCCACAAGCGCATGTATCGGCGGATTGACTTCCGCCGCGACAAGGAGAGCGTGCCCGCCCGCGTGGCCGGCATCGAGTACGACCCCAACCGCTCGGCCAACATCGCCCTGCTGCACTACGCCGACGGCGAGAAGCGGTACATCCTGCACCCCGTGGGGTTGAACGTGGGCGACACCGTGGTGGCCGGGCCGCAGGCCGACATCCTGCCGGGCAACACCTTGTCGCTTAAGCAGATTCCGGCCGGAACGCTGATTCACAACCTGGAGCTCCGCCCGGGCAAGGGCGGCCAACTGGTGCGCGCCGCCGGCGCCTCTGCGCAACTGGTTTCGAAAGAAGCGGACTACGTGCTGGTGAAGCTGCCCTCGGGCGAAGTGCGCCAGGTGCTGCCCGAGTGTCGGGCAACGATCGGCCAGGTAGGCAACGTCGACCACGAAAACGTCAAGCTGGGCAAGGCCGGCCGAAAGCGCTGGCAGGGCCGGCGGCCGACCGTGCGCGGTGTGGCGATGAACCCGGTGGACCACCCGCACGGCGGCGGCGAGGGCAAGACGGGCGAAGGCGGCACGCCGGTGACGCCGTGGGGCAAGCCGACGCGCGGCCACCGCACGCGCAACAACCCGCGCACCGACCGCTTCATCGTTGAGCGAAGGAGTTCGTAGGCCATGCCGCGCTCAGTCAAAAAAGGCCCGTTCGTGGATACCCACCTGATGCAGAAGGTGGAGGGGATGAACCGGCGGAACGAGAAGAAGGTCATCCGCACCTGGTCGCGGCGCTCCACCGTGGTGCCGGAGATGGTGGGGCACACCATCGCCGTGCACAACGGAAAGAAGTTCGTGCCGGTCTACATCACCGAGAACATGGTGGGGCACAAACTGGGCGAGTTTGCCCCCACGCGCATCTTCCGCGCCCACGGCGTGCGGGGAGCGATGGAGAAGGCCGCGGGCATGGCTCCGGTGCCAGGCGCCGCGCCGGCTCCGGCTCCGGCCCCGGCTGCGGCAGGCGCGCCGGCAAAGAAGGAAGGCTAGGTTTATGGCGAGGAAGAAGAAACCCACCACGGGCAAGAAGGCTCCGGCCAAGGCTGTGCGGCGGCCGCGCCTGCTGCGGCGAGCGGAGCCCGAGCCGGCGGCACGGGCCGTGGTGGAAGCCCGCGCCATCGCCCGCTACGTGCGATTGTCGCCGCAGAAGGCGCGGCTGGTGGTGGACCTGATTCGCGGCCGACAGGTGGGCGCGGCGCTGAGCACGCTGCACTTCACCAAGAAGCGCGCCGCGCACGAAATCGAAAAAGTCTTGCGCTCCGCCATCGCCAACGCGGAGCAGAAGTCGGAAACGGTGGATGTCGACCGGCTCTACGTCAACCGGGCAGTCATCAACGAGGGGCCGCGCTGGAAGCGGATGCGCCCGGCGCCCTACGGGCGCGCCTACACGTACCAGCGGCGCACCTGCCACATCGAGATCGGGGTGGGCGAGCGGCTTCCGGCCGCGGTTCGGCCGGCGGCGCCCGCCGCACCCGCGACAGGCTAAAGGAGGAGAGGAGTGGGACAGAAAACGCATCCCTACGGTTTCCGCCTCGGGTTCAACAAGACCTGGAGGTCGCGCTGGTTCGCCAAGAAGGATTACGCTGACCTGCTCTACGAAGACCTGCGCCTGCGCGGGCAGCTGAAGGACAAGTTGCGCGGCGCCGGCGTCAGCTCGATCGAAATCGAGCGAGCGGCGAACAAGCTGATGATTCGCATTTACACCGCGCGGCCGGGGATCGTCATCGGGCGCAAGGGAGCGGAGATTGACAAGCTGCGCAACGAAGTCCAGCAGCGCACCGGGCGCGAGGTGCACATCGACATCAGCGAGGTGCACCGGCCGGAACTGGACGCGCAACTGGTGGCGGAGACGATTGCCGTGCAGCTCGAGAAGCGCGTCGCCTTCCGCCGCGCCATGCGCAAAGCGGTCGATTCCGCCCTGCGCTTCGGCTGTCCGGGCATCAAGGTGCGCTGCGCCGGGCGGCTGAACGGAGCCGAGATCGCCCGCAAGGAGTGGTACCTGCAGGGGCGGCTGCCGTTGCAGACGCTCCGGGCCGACATTGAATACGGCTTCGCCGAAGCGCAGACCACCTACGGAGTCATCGGGGTGAAGTGCTGGGTCTACCGCGGCGAGGCGCCGAAGATGAAAGCGCGGCGGGAAGAGGTGGAAGTGCCGGCGTTCGCCACGGTGTAACGGGTTCGAGCCATGTTGATGCCGAAGAAGGTCAAGTACCGCAAGCAACAGCGGGGGCGGATGAAGGGGAAGGCGTGGCGGGGCTCCTCGCTCGCCTTCGGCGAGTACGGATTGAAGGCGCTGGAGCCGGCCTGGGTGACGGCGCGGCAGATCGAAGCGGCCCGCGTGGCCCTGACCCGCATGATGAAGAAGGCGGGCAAGCTGTGGATCCGCATCTTTCCCGACAAGCCCTACACCAAGAAGCCGGCCGAAACCCGCATGGGCAAGGGCAAGGGGCCGGTGGAGGCCTGGGTGGTGGTGGTGCGCCCGGGACGCATCCTGTTTGAGGTGGAAGGCATGCCCCCGGCGGAGGCGGAAGAGGCGCTGCGGCTGGCGGCTCAGAAGCTGCCCATCCGCTGCGCGATCGTGGCGCGCCACGTGCGGGCGGCTTAGAGGGAGAGCGATGACGGCGGACGAGTTGCGCGAGCTGAGCGATGCCGAGCTGGTGGCGAAGGAGAAAGAGATGCGCGAGCAGCTCTTTCGCCTGCGCTTCCAGTTGGCCGCGGGGCAGATGGAAAGCGTGAAGAAGATTCGCGAGTTGCGCAAAGATATCGCGCGCCTGCTGACAGTGCGCCGAACGAAGCAGACGGGAGCGACCCATGGCGGAGACTAACGGCGAGCGGCCGCGCACGCGCCAGCAGCGCATCGGACAGGTGGTGAGCGCCAAGATGAAAAAAACCATCGTGGTGCGCGTCACCCGCCGGGCGCGACACCCGCTCTACCGGCGCGTGGTCGAGGTGAGCAAGAAGTTCTACGCCCACGACGAGCGCAACCAGTGCCGCGAGGGCGACCGGGTGGTGATCGAAGAGACCCGCCCGGTCTCGAAGCTGAAGCGCTGGCGGCTGGTCGAGGTGCTGGGCCGCGCGGACTCCTAGGAGAGGACCCAAGCCATGATCATGATGCGGACGCGGCTGGCGGTGGCCGACAACTCGGGCGCCAAGCGCCTAGCGGCCATCCTCCCCCTGGGCGGCCACCTGCACCTGAAGGCGGGGCTGGGCGACGTAGTGACGGCGTCGGTGAAAGAGGCGGCGCCCGACAGCCCCATCAAGAAGGGCAAGGTGGTGAAGGCGGTGATTGTGCGGATGCGGAAGGAGCACCGGCGCAAGGACGGGAGCTACATCCGCTTCGACGACAACGCCGCCGTGCTGATCAACGACCAGGGCGAGCCGGTGGGCACGCGCGTCTTCGGCCCGGTGGCGCGCGAGTTGCGGGAGAAGAAGTTCCTCAAGATTGTTTCGCTGGCGCCGGAGGTGTGGTGATGGCGTGGCGGTTGGGCGTGCGCAAGGGCGATCAGGTGAAAGTGATCGGCGGACGGGACAAGGGCAAGCGCGGGCGCGTGCTCTCTGTGAACCCCGGAAAGGACACCTGCACGGTGGAGCACGTGAACATGGTCAAGCGCCACACGCGTCCGAACCCGGCCAAGCAGATCAAGGGCGGGATCGTGGAACGGGAAGGGCCGATCCACGCTTCGAATGTGCAACTGGTCTGCTCCAGTTGCAGCAAGACGACGCGCGTCCGCCATCAGTTCCTGGCCGACGGCAGCAAGGTGCGCGCCTGCCAGCGCTGCGGCGCCACGCTGGACCACTAGGGAGGCTGAAAGGATGCCGGTGAGCCGTTTGCACGAACGCTACCAGCAGGAAGTCCTGCCCTGGCTGAAGAAGGAGCTGGGCTATCCGAACGACATGGCCGTGCCGCGCCTGGAGAAGATCGTCATCAACATGGGATTGGGCGAAGCCAAGGACAACATCAAGGTGCTCGACGCCGGGCTGGCGGAGCTCGCGTCCATCACCGGGCAGAAAGCGGTGGTGACGCGGGCGCGTAAGGCGATCGCGAACTTCAAGCTGCGCCGCAACATGCCCATTGGCGCCTCCGTGACCCTGCGCGGCGAGCAGATGTACGAGTTTCTTGACCGGCTGGTGAACGTGGTGCTGCCGCGGGTGCGCGACTTCAAGGGGCTGTCGAGCAAAGCTTTCGACGGCCGCGGCAACTACACCCTGGGGTTGCGCGACCAACTAGTGTTCCCCGAGGTGGACTACGCCCGCGTTGACCGCGTGCGCGGGATGAACCTCACCTTCGTGACCACGGCCGAGACCGACGAAGAAGGCCGTGCGCTGCTCCGGCAGCTCGGCCTGCCGCTGAAAGATTAGGAGGAAGAGCGTGGCGACCACGTCGCAGGAGTTCAAATCGCGCCGCAAGAAGCACAAGTTCAAGATCCGGCACCGCAACCGCTGCCGGCTCTGCGGACGGCCGCGGGGCTACCTGCGCAAGTTCCAGCTCTGCCGCATCTGTTTCCGGCAGCGGGCGCTGGTGGGCGAAATTCCGGGCGTGATCAAGGCGAGCTGGTAAGGGGAGAAGCATGGGCGTATCGACCGATCCAATTGCCGACCTGCTGACCGCCATCCGCAATGCGCTGCGGGCGCAGCACCCGAAGGTGGACGTCCCAGCCTCGAAGCTGAAGGCCGAGGTGGCCCGCGTGCTCAAGGAAGAAGGCTTCGTAGCGGCCTACAAGGTGATCGAAGAGCACAAAAAGAAGAGCCTGCGCATCTACTTGAAGTACGGCCCGAACAAGGAGAGCGTGATCAGCGGCCTGCGCCGCATCTCGACCCCGGGCCGGCGCGTCTACGTCGGCCGGCAGCAGATCCGGCCGGTGCTCGGCGGGCTGGGGATCAACGTCCTGACGACGCCGCGCGGCATCATGAGCGGCCGGCAGGCGCGGCGGGTAGGCGTGGGCGGCGAAGTGTTGTGCGAGGTGTGGTAGCGATGTCCCGCATTGGACGCAGAGCGATCGAGCTGCCGAGCGGCGTCACGGCGAAAATCACCGCCGAAGCCGTCGAGGTGGCGGGGCCGAAGGGCAAGCTGGCCACGCCGATTCCCCCCGGCGTTCTCTTTCGCCGAGAAGGCCAAGCGCTCGTGGCGCGCCCGCTCGGCGCGCCGGAAGGCCCGGTGAGCAAGGAAGTGCTGGATCGGTTGAGCCAGAGCGAGAAGGCTAACTGGGGGCTGGCGCGGGCGCTGGTGGCGAATGCGGTGCGCGGCGTGACGCAGGGCTACTCGAAGGAGCTCGAAATCGTCGGCGTGGGCTACAAGGCCGAAGTGCAGGGCCGCCAGGTGGTCTTCAGCCTGGGCTACTCGCAGCCGGTGGAGTTTCCCTTGCCGGAAGGACTCGAAGTGAGCGTCGACAAGATGACGCGGGTGAAGGTGAGCGGGATTGACAAGCACCTGGTAGGCCAAGTGGCGGCCAACATGCGCGCCCTGCGCCCGCCCGACCCCTACAAGCAGAAGGGCATCCGCTTGGTGGGCGAAGTGCTGCGGAAGAAGGCGGGCAAGGCCGCCGTCACGGGAGCGAAGTAGCGATGCGGTTCGGACGCGCGCGCAAACCGATCACGAAGCTCACCGGGGCCGAGCACCGGCGCCTCATCCACCGCCGCGTGCGCGAGCGCGTGGTGGGAACGGCGGCGCGGCCGCGCCTGAGCGTCTTCCGCTCGCTCAAGCACATCTACGCGCAGGTGGTGGACGACAGTCAGGGGCGCACGCTGGTTTCGGCCTCTTCGATGGACAAGCAGCTCCGGCCGCAATTGCGCTACGGCGGCAACTCGGCCGCGGCCAAGGCGGTGGGCCAAGCGCTGGGCGAGCGGGCGCGGGCCGCCGGCATCGCGCGCGTGGTGTTCGACCGCGGCGGCTACCACTACCACGGGCGCATCAAAGCCCTGGCGGAGGCGGCGCGGGCGGCGGGGCTCGAGTTTTGATGAGACAATGAGCAAGAACAGCTTCGAGGAGCGCGTGAGACAACAGAAACCGATTGACCCGAGCAGCCTGCAACTGAAAGAGTTCGTGGTGGCGATCAACCGCGTCACCAAGGTGGTGAAGGG
>JACPRL010000160.1 GCA_016189965.1 Acidobacteriota bacterium
CAACTAGCCTATCGGCTGACCGGCAAGCCGGTCCGCGTGCCGCCGCCGCTGCTGCGCCACTACCCCGAGCTGGAGCGCATCGCCGACCGCGCCGGCACCACGCCCCTGTTGTTCCCCCCCGGCTAGGTCCACGTTATTTCTACGCACTTCCCATCCTGGAGAGGAACGGTGATGACATTCCCTTTTATAGTGAACTTCTTGGGAAGGCGAATGGTAATCCGGCTCCTCCCTACTTTTGCATCTCTGTCCAAGTCAGACCAGGGCCTCGGGCCATGCTTGTCGTCAACGAGGAAATTCAGCCAGCAGCTTCCACCGCCACCAATCGCTCCGTTGCCACCCATGGTTCACCTCCTGTGCTCAATCGTGCATCCACAGTTTCGAATTTCCCTAGGGTCTGCCGAGAAAAAAGTTTTCTAGCGCAAAAGAACGCGAATCTCGGAGCGCCGGGCGAAGCTTTCGCGATGAGCTGGGCTCAGCGTTGCCTGCAACTGGCGAACCGCTGCCTGCCCTTCCTGGTAGGCAGCGGCGGCTTCTTGGCTCTTCCCCAGGCCTTCGAGGGCTCGGCTGCGCAGGTAAAGCGCCTGCGCGCGCAGTTCCAGTCCCAGGTCGTCCCCCCCGAAGGCGTTGATTTCATCCAGAGCTTCCAGGGCGTTGCCCTGCTGCCCTTGCAGAAGCTGGATACGAGCCACGTTAATCAGAGCTCGGGCCAGGGTGTGCACCCATCGCAACTGGCGCGCCCGCTCAACCGGCTGCCGACAGAGAGCCAAGCCGCCGGCCAGATTCCCCCGCTCCGCTTCCAGCAGACCCAGATTCGACCTAGCCTCCATGCTGAGGTCGGAGACATGCGGGTCCTTCCACAAGGAGGAGGCCTGCTGGAAACTCTCTCGCGCCCGTTCCCGCGCATCCCTCTCCCGGTAGAGTTCCCCCGAGGCGTTGAGGGCGTCCGGCAGCAGTTCCCCAAAGCCGTTTTTCTTCACGGCTTCGAAGCCTTCCTGGAGCAAGCGGCGAGCTTGCGCCGCGTCGCCCAAGCGGTGATAGGTCCATCCCAGGTGGATCTGAGAATCCGCCCGGCGAAAATGATCCTGAGCGTCTTCCGCCAAACTCAAGGCCTCTGTGTACAACGCCCGCGCCTGCTCGTATTGGTTCTGCGCGAAATAGCAACGGCCCAGCATGTAGAGGGCGTAGGCCCGCCCTTCCTTGTCCTGGATGCTGGCGTAGAGAGTTTGCGCCTTCTGGAAGTAGTCTACACTCTGGCTGTAGCGGCCGGCGTTCATGTGAAAGAGACCCAGCACAGCGGTAGCGCGGGCCTCCCACCAACTATTCCCCATCATCTGGAAAACGAGGAGAGCCTCCTGGACCAACTGCTGGCCGCGCTCGGAGTCGGGACCGTAGGCGATGAGGATGCTGCCCAGATTGCTCAAGGCCATGGCGCGGCCGCGCAGCGCCGGCCAGTCCTTGTACTCTCCGTAGAGTTGCCCCTGGGATAGACTCCGCTCGTAGTACTCCACCGCTTTGGCCAGCTCGCCTTCCCGGTGATACGTGACGCCGGTGTTCATCAGGGCCAGCACCACCCAGCGGTTGTTGCGGATTTCGCTGCTGGCGGAGAGAACTTGCTGGTAGTAGCGGCGCGCCTCGCGGTAGTTGCCCTCCGAAAAGCGGATGTCGCCCAGCAGCTTGCTGGCGCGCACGACGCCATACTCATGCTTCAACTTTTGCGACAGCTCCAGGGAGGACTGCGCGCCGCGGCTGGCCTGCGCGTAGTCGCTCTGGAGCCGATAGACCTCGCCCAGCACCGCCAGAGCGCTGGCCTCGCCCTCCTGGTTCCCCAAAGCCTGGTATCGGCTCAGGGCTTTCTGGGCGTGCGGCAAGGCTTGGGGCAGATTGTCGGTCCGGGTGTAGAGGACTCCGAGCTCCTGATCCACCAAGATGTAGTTGGGGTCAAGCCGCAGGGCCCCCTGGTAGCTGGCAATGGCTTTGGGATACTGCCCCTGCTTCTCGTACACCTCGGCCAAACGCACGTGCCAGACGGCTTCGTCCGGGTACAATCGGATCAACTCCAGATATTTCTGTTCGGCCGCGGAATAGTCGTAGCGTCTCTCCGCCAGGTTGGCTTCGATGAAATAGGCATCGCCGAGCGGTGTGTCCGGCTTGATGAGTTGCGCAGCTTTTTGAGACAGCTCACGGGCTTTGTCGTCGTAGCCCAGGATCCCATGGATTTGGCCCATCCAGGCGTAGGCCAGGGCGAACTGGGGGTCTTCCTTGACCACCTGTTGGAAGGACTCCAGGGCCTGGGCGTACTGTCCCTGGGCGAAGGCTGTGCGGCCCGCGTTCAAGTGCAGCGCGGCAACGGCTGTTTTCGGACGGCTGCCGGGCGGGCGGGGCCGGTAGTCCTCTCCCCCGCTAGCGTCTTTGAAGTGTTTCTCGATCTGATCGGTCAACTCCCCCAGCATGCCGTGCAAGGTGTCCTCCGGCGTGCGGGCGACTAGACGCTCGACCTTCACCGCTCCCCGCGTCTCCCCCGAGTGGGCGTAACGGAACTCCGCCGACAACCGCAACGTGCTGCCGAGCGAATGCATGCTTGGCACAATCACGAACTGAGCATTGCTGTAAACCCCGAGGCTCTGAATCGCCTCCGCGCTGGAGACATCCACGCCCTGCTCCTCGAGACCTTGGGTGATTTCCAACAGCCTTTCGTACGGGAAGACATGAATATTGGGCGAACCGGTCAAATCGAGCAGGAGCATGTGAGTTAGGGGGAGCCGATACTTTTCCAGTTGTTCGTCGCCGGTGTTGTTGGCGAAGGGCGCCACAGCCACGCGAATCCGCTCTGCTGCGGGCCGCGGCCAAAACTTCCACGCCGCCCCCGCCGCCAGCAGCACAGCAAGCACCGCCACGACTGCGGCGGCCAGCACCCAGCGGCGGCGTGGCCGCGGGTGGGGGAGCAGCCGCGGGGCGGGGGCCAGGGTGAGGCCGCGCTCGAGGGCGCGCAGGTCAACCAGTAGGTCGGCGGCGGTGGCGTAGCGGTCGGCGGGGTTCTTCTCCAGCATCTTGGCGACGATGCGGTCGAGGTCGGGGGACACCGGCGAGTTGAGCGCGGAAGGGGGCGTAGGCGTTTCGTGCTGGATGCGGTCGCTGGTGACGAGCGGGCTCGAGGCGCGGAACGGATGCCGGCCGGTGAGCGCCTCGTAGAAAACCACGCCGAGGGAAAAAATGTCGGCGCGCTCGTCGGCCTCCTGCTCCTGCAGAACTTCGGGGGCGGCGTAGGCCAGGGTGCCGCTGAAGCCGGTGTAACCGGTGTCGATGCTTTCCGTGGGGGCGGTGTCGCGGGCGCGAGGCAGGAGTTTGGCCACGCCGAAGTCAAGAACCTTCACCTGGCCGCCCGTGGTGACCATGATGTTTTCCGGCTTGATGTCGCCGTGGGCGATGCCTTGGCCGTGTGCCGCCACCAACGCGGCGGCGCATTGCAGGGCGATGGGGAGGAAGGCGTCCACGGCGAGCGGCTCTCCGAGGCGCTGGCGCAGCGTCTGCCCTTCGACGTACTCCATCACCAGAAAGATTTCGCCCTTCTCTTCCAAGACGTCGTAGACGCCGGCGATGTGGTCGTAGCTGAGGGAGGAGGCGCGCTGGGCCTCCTTGAGGAAGCGGCGCCGGTAGTGCTCCAGGGTGCCGATCTGCGGGGCGATGCGCTTGAGGGCGACCGGGCGCTTGAGCTTGGTGTCGTCGGCGCGGTAGACCTCGCCCATGCCGCCTGCGCCCAGCCGGGCGCGGACGGCGAAGCGGCCGACCGTCGTCCCTGTCAAGTCCTGCAGCGCAGCAGCTGCGCTTGCGGGTTGTGGTTGGGGTTCCGCCACGATGCCTCGCCGGGGCCCACCACCGAAGTTACTGCCGGAAGCTCCGTGGCAACCGTGCAGTCAGTCAGGCTGTTGGCTGGTGCCGTTCCAACTCTTCGCGCCTGATTCCCATCGGCAAGATTGCGCATTCACGCGCTTCTTCTTGCTCACCGGAGATGGCGCCAATCACTTGGAACGGCACTGGCTCCCCGCAGCTCGGTTGGGCTCTCCCGTTGGGCGAATCATACCCCTGCGGGGGCAGGAGAACAAGCAAAACAGAGGGTTGGCGTCCCCGGCCCGTTCGACAAGCTCCCTTCGACTCTGCCTGCCTGGGGCAGGCAGGCTCCCTTCGACTACGCTCAGGGCAAGCAGGGCAGGCAGGACACGAGGAGGCAAAGGAAAAACGTTTTCGTCCCCGGCGGGATTTGAACCACGCGTCTTCCCACAGAAAGCGGGACGTCCTGGGCCACGGCTAGACGACGGGGACAGGTTGAATGTAGCGGCAGGTTGCTGGAACTGTCAAACGAGAGAGGTTGGGTCTTTTGTAGCAGGTGTCGGGCGCGACCCGCGGCTCGCGACCCGCGACCCGCGAAAGAGACGCGAGGCGATGAACTCTTGCAAGGCGGGCGGCAGGAGGCGCTCGGGCCAGACGACGAAGACGGGTCGGGCGGCGAGCGGCTTGAGCGAGACGTCGTCCCAAGTGGGCGCGGCGGGGGGCGGCGCCAAGACGACGTAGGCGTCAGCGCGGTCGAGGAACTCGCGGGCGGAGTCCTTGAAGTCGGGGTTGGAGAAGTCGAGCACGGGCAGGTAGAGGTCGGGGCGGAGGAAGTGGAGCACGCTATTGCTTTCCATCACCACGTTGCGGGCGCCGGCGAGCCGGGCGCGCACCGCCGGCATCGCCTCGGCCAGCCGGCCCTGCTTGGTGCGCACCCAGAGCGAGCGCTGCGCCCCGGCGACGAGGAAGCGGGAGGTGTCGGTGCGGCCGCTCGCGTCGTGTTCTTCTTCGAGGGCGAAGGTGTGCTCGTCGACGGCGCAGTCGCAGCTCTCGCCGTTGAGCGAGCAGATGCCGTGGCCGAACTGGGTGATTTTCACCGCCGTCCACGCCGCCGCGGGGAAGGCGCGAATGATTTCCACCGCCAGTTGCGTCTTGCCGATGTTGCGCGTGTGCCCGCCGATGACGATGAGTGCCACAGGGTCACCTCTTGCAACTGCCCTATTATGCGCTCAGCGGAGAGTCACCTCAACCATGACCCCGTGGATTAGCAGCCCACAGCCGTGCTATAAGGACAGCAATCCGCTGCGTGGGAGGAAGTCATGGCTATTGTCTCCGTTGGGTCTGTGGTTTCCCTCTGGCGGTATCCGGTCAAGTCAATGATGGGAGAGGAGCTGAACGCTGGCGAGGTCACGCCCCGTGGGCTGCTGGGGGATCGCGCCTATGCCCTCGTGGACCCCTCTACCGGCAAGGTCGCGAGCGTCAAAAATCCGCGGAAGTGGGGGAGGCTGTTCGAGTGCCGGGCCACATTCGTCGAAGCTCCGCGCGGCGGTGGGAGACTTCCCCCGGTCCGCATCACTCTGCCGGATGGCAAGGTAGTCACGACCGAGCAGGGCGATCTCAACCAAATCCTTTCCACCGTCCTCGGCCGCCAGGTGACATTTGCGACAACGGCACCGCAGGCGCCCAGCCTCGAAGAGTACTGGCCGGATATTGACGGCCTCGCCCACCGCGAAATAATCACCGATGAGGCCATGCCGTCCGGCACGTTCTTCGACTGTGCAGTTATTCACATACTGACAACGGCAACGATAGACCGGCTTCGGGAGCTGTATCCGCCAGGACGGTTTGAGGTCCGCCGATTTCGTCCCAACATCGTGGTGGAGGTCGCGTCCGACGAGAAGGGGTTCGTTGAGAATGCCTGGATCGGCCGCACGGTCGCCATTGGGGACGAGGTGCAATTTAGTGTCACCGGCCCCTGTCCCCGCTGCGTGATGACTACCTGGCCTCAAGGGGACCTGCCTAAAGATCCCGGCATCCTGCGGGCGGCGGCGCAGCACAACCAAGCCAATGTCGGGGTCTATGCTTCTGTCGTTCGAGGCGGAACGATTCGCCGCGGTGACTCTGTCAGGCTTGAGTAGCTCCAGGTCGATGGCTCGGGGCTCAGCCGAAAACGTAGCTCGGAGTTGGCTATTTGCCGCTGAGTTTGCGCTCCAGGGCGGCGAGGCGCTGGGCCAGCTCGGGCAGGCGAGCGAGGTAGGGGTAAGTCTTCTTGAACTCGGCCAGCGGGCGCGCCGGCGTGCCCCAGACGACCTGGCCGCGGCGAATGATTTTGTTCGAGGGGACGCCGGCCTGCCCGGCGAGGATGGCGCCGTCTTCGATGCGGACGTGGTCGGCGATGCCAACCTGGCCGCCGAGGATGACGCGGTCGCCGACGGTGACGCTGCCGGAGATGCCGGTCTGCGCTTCGACGATGCCGTGCTCGCCGAGGCGGACGTTGTGGCCAACGTGGACGAGGTTGTCGAGCTTGGTGCCCCGGCCGATGCGGGTCTCCTCCAGCGCGCCGCGGTCAATCGTCACGTTGGCGCCGATTTCGACGTCGTCTTCGATGACCACGGTGCCGCGCTGGGGAAACTTCTCCCAACCGGCCTCGGTGGGGACGTAGCCGAAGCCGTCGCTGCCGATGACGGCGCCGCTGTGGATGCGGACGCGCTGGCCGATGCGCACGTTGCGATAGACGGTGACGCGAGGAAACAGCACGGTGTCGTCGCCCAACTCGACCCCGGCGCCGAGGGTGCAGCCGGCGCCGAGCTGGCAGCGGCGGCCGACCTGCGCATGCTCTTCGACGACCACGTAGGGGCCGAGGGCGACGTCGTCGGCCAGACGCGCGCTGGGGTGGACGACAGCGGTCGGGTGGCGCCCGGTGACGAGGGGGGGCTCGGGCAGCAGCCAGGCCACCGCGCGGGCAAAGGCGCGCTTGGGCTGAGCGACGCGGATGAAGGTTTTGCCGCGCACGAATACGTCCGTGCCGACCAGGACGACGCTGGCGGCGGAGGCGACCGCCTCCGGCAGCCATTTCTCCGACTCGACGTAGACCAGGTCGCCCGCCTCGGCGCGCGCCGGGCTGGCGACGCCGCGAATGGTGACCGAGGGGTCGCCCATCAGCTCCCCTTCCAGATAGGCAGCTAACTCACCGGCGGTCTTGGCCATGGCAGTCCTCCTCTCGACGCCTGCGCGTGCGACTTTTCTTCCGGCGCGCGCCAGTATAATGTAGGCCGCTCGCCGGGCACGAGAGGAGTCACGAGTGGAGATTCATCCGACCGCAGTGGTGCACAAGAAGGCGCGGCTGCCAGCGCAGGGCACCATCGGCCCCCTCTGCGTGGTGGAAGAGGATGTGGAGGTAGGCGAGGGGACGCGCCTGGAGTCGCATGTGGTGCTGCACAACGGGGTGAGGCTGGGGCGCGACTGCCACCTGCACGCCGGAGTGATTCTGGGGCACCTGCCGATGGTGCGCGGCGAGCGGATCGAGCGCAGCTACGTTACGGTGGGCGACCGCACGGTCTTCTTTCCCCACGTGACCGTGGAGCGGGCGCACGGCGAGGGCGAAACCACCCGCATCGGCTCGGACTGCTTCATCATGACCGAGGTGCACATCGGGCACAACTCTGTGCTCGGCAACCACGTCACGCTGGCGAGCGGCGTGGCGCTGGGCGGGCATTCGGTAGACGAGGACTACGCCTTCCTCGGCGGCGGCGCGGTGCAGCACCAGCACGTGCGGGTGGGCCGGCTGGCGATGGTGGGCGGGAACGTGCGCATCATCCAGGACGTGCCGCCCTATCTGCTGACGGCCGACTTTGACGTCGCCGCGAAGGGCCTGAACCTGGTCGGGCTGCGCCGCTACGGGATGGCGGCGGAGAAAATTGCGGCCCTGAAGCGCGCCTACATGATTCTTTACCGCTCGAAGCTGCCGCTGCGGGAGGCGCTGGCGAAGATTGAAAAAGAGGTAGCGACCGAGGAAGCGCTTTACCTAGTGGAGTTCATCCGCCAATCGAAGCGCGGCATCTGCCGGGAGTAGGCTGCGCGGAGGCTTCGTGCAACGTGCATCGGCACAACCCGAACAACCCTTCGGCTTCGCTCGGAATGGCAACTGCAGGAATGCGGCGACTTTTCAGCGCCGGGGCTTGGAGCTAGTCGTCAAAATTGATCTGGTCAATTAGAGAGGAGACAGCCGCTTCCAGACGAGCTTCCTCGCGGGCAGCCTTGCCGGTCAGGCGCTCAAAATAGGCGGAGGTATCTCGCTCCAAGCGAGTGGGTCGAGCTCTGGGGGCGGGCATGAGTCAGCGAACTCCGTTCCAAAATAGGCCACGCTAATCTCATCGTCAAGGGGACAAAGCGGGCGATAGACGATGGGAGAAATATGCGTCTCTCAGCGTGGGTAGAGAGGTGGCTGGCCGGGCGGGCGGGTGGCCCAGCGGCGGTGAATCCAGAGCCAGTGGTCGGGGTGGCGGCGGATGACCTCTTCGAGCACACGGTTGAAGCAGGCGGTGTTTTCCAGCATGTCGCGCTCAGGGTCGCCGGTGCGCACCAACTCGAGCGCCGGCTCGAAGCGCAGCCGGTAGCGCTGTAGCCGTCCATCCCAGAGTAGGAAGACGGGGACGACGGCAGCGTCGGTGCGCAGGGCCAGGCGCGCCAGGCCGGCGGTGGTGCTGGCGGGGAGGCCGAAGAAGTCGGCGAAGAGGTTCGCGTCGCCTTCGAGCACGTTCTGGTCCATCAGCACGCCGACGGCGCCGCCGGCGCGAAGCTGTTGGAGGATGCCGCGGGCGGCGTGGCGGCGGTCGAGGGCGCGGTTGCCGCCGCGGCAGCGGTAGCGGTTGACCAACGCGTCCACCAACGGGTTATCGAGCGGGCGGTTGACGTAAGCCAGCGGATAGCCCTGGAGCGAATGCATGAAGGAGCTCAACTCCCAGGCGCCGACGTGCGCGGTGAGGTAGAGGACGCCGCGGCCGCGGGCCGCCGCCCGCTGGTAGTTCTCGAAGCCGTCGTAGACGACGACGTGGCGGATGCTCTCCGGCGTGTGGCGCGGGAAGCGAGCGAACTCCGCCAGGTGCCAGCCCAGGTGGCGGAAGGAGCGGCGCAAGATGCGCCGGCGCTCGCGCTCGGACAGCTCCGGGAAGGCCAGGCGGAGGTTGATCAGGCCGACGCGCCGCCAGCGGGGATGAAGCCAGAACAACAGGCCTCCGAGCGCGGCTCCCACCGGGCGCGCCATGCCTCGCGGTAGCGAGCGCAGCAAGACAAACAGGCCAACAACGGCGACGTATTCCAGCCGGTTGCGCCAGGGAGGCCGCTCCGGGTTCGTCGGCGTTCCCGCCCGCGAGTCTGTCCCGCTGAGCGGGACCCCTCCGGCGGTGTCGAGCTGCTGAGGAGCAGTGTGGCGAGACGGCGCCATGGTCACTCGGTGGCCCAGTCTTTAACGGCGCGCGGCCACGGGAAGGTTACGCAGGAAGAAATTGACCACCACATTTTCATAGGCCAGCCGGTCGGCTTCCGACATCAAGCCCGTCTGGGTGCTGGGGAGTTGGGCGAGTTCTTTGGGCGGGTTGGCCTGGTCGTAGAGCTCGCGAGTCATCTCGGCCAGGTCGGGGCTGTCCTGGCCGATGATGAACAGTTTTGGCACGCCGGCCAGTTGGTCGAGGGCCGCCCCTGGAGCCGCCTGGCCGCTCTGGAAAAGTGCGAACACGTGAAACTGCAGCGCGGTGACGGTGCCGAGCAAGGGGATGATGCTGGTGCCGAGGCGTCGGAGCTCGCGGCCGAGCAAGGCTGAGGGTTTCGGATAGACGGAATCAAGCGCGAGGGCTTTGACGCCCGGCACGCGCGGGGCGGCGCTGAGAGCGGCGTAGGCGCCGAGCGAGTGTCCCCAGAGGCCGATGCGGTTCGGGTCCACGTCGGCACGCTCGGAGAGCATCTGGAGCGCCGCCAGCACCTCGTCGCTCTCGCGGTAGCCCAGGGTGGTGTAGCGGTTGGGGCTTTCGCCGTGGCCGGAGAGATTGAAGGCCAGGACGTTGTAGCGGTGTTGCTGCAGGGAGGTGGCGAGGGTCAAGACCTCGGCGCGGCTGGAGCGATAGCCGTGGCAGAGCAGAATCACCGGGGCGCCGCGCGAGCCGGGGAAAAACCAGGCGTGATGCATCTTCCCTGAGGGGCTGGGGAATTCGACCGACTCGGCCGTGCCCAGCAGCTTGGTGGGGTCGAAGGACTCGCCCACCTGGGCGGGGGTCATGGCCCGCCAGAGGAAGAAGCCGCCCACCACAGCCAGGGCCAGGAAGGCAAAGACGAGCAAGACCAGCAGCGCCGCAGCGGCCTTGCCCCCCCGAGTGGTGGGATCGCGCAGCTCGGTGAGCAGCCGACTCAGGAGTGCCAGCGGGCCCCGTTCCCGGCGGCGGGCATAGCGCAGCGTGGCCACAGGCGATTCAGACTCTCCGTCAGTGCCGCATCTTACCACAAGCGAAGAGGGCTCGGTGTCGAAGCCCAGGGTGTATAATGAAGCCAAAAGCCGCCCATGGCTGTCGCACCCCGCTTTGCCGCCTTTGAAGTGGTTGACCTGCGCCTGCTGCGGCCGGCGGTTCTGGCGCCGCTGTTCGAAGAGGAGCAGCGGCACTGGTGGGAGGAGCTGCGGTGGGACTACCGCCCCTCGGTCGAGCTGATCCAGCGGCACATCGAAGCCCGCAGCCTGCCCGGGTACGTCGCCCTGAGCCAGGGGCAGGTAGCCGGCTACTGCTTTTTCGTCTACGAGGACCACAAGGGGTTGCTGGGCGACCTCTACGTTCTGGCTGCCCGCCGCCAGGAGCGCCCGTATGGCAACAGCGCCGGCATCGCCTCCCTGCTGCTCGAACATGCGCTTGAAACCCTGGAGCAATCGCCCAATGTGCGGCGCGTGGAAGCGCAACTGATTCCCTTCGGGCTGGAGCCGCTCGACCCTCTCTTCCAGACTCACCACTTCCGCTGCTTTCTGCGGCTGTTTATGCGGCGGCGGCTCGTGCGGCAGGAGCCCTGGCCCGCGGCGGCGAGCCCGGTGCCCGGCATCGAGTTGCGCCCCTGGGATGACCGCTATTTCGAAGCGATGGCCGAGCTGATCGTGGGGGTGTACAGCGGGCACGTCGACAGCCTCATCAACGACCACTACAGCAGCCGTGCCGGGGCGATGCGCTTTCTGAAGAACATCGTCATCTTTCCCGGCTGCGGGGTTTTCCAGACCGATGGCTCCTTCGTGGCGCTCGAAACCAGCCCCGGCGGGCGCGTGCATTCGCTCGAGCGGCTGGCGGGCGCCGTGCTCGCCTCGCAGGTGGGCCGCGGCGAAGGACACATCACCCAGATTTGCCTGCGACGCGACCTGCAGGGGCGGGGTCTGGGGCGGCGGCTGCTCGAAGCCGCGCTGGGACGGCTGGCCGCCCGCGGCTTCGCCGGCGTTTCCCTCACGGTGACGGCAGAGAATCAGGCGGCGGTGAAGCTCTACCGGCAGCTCGGCTTTGAGACCATCAAAGAGTTCTCCGCCTACGCCCGCAACCTAAAATAAGAAAGAACGAAACTCGAAACCCTTCGACTTCGTCCCGACAAACGTCGGGACTTCGCTCAGGGCAGGCTCGAAACTGGAAAAACGGCGAATAGACTACAGGTGGTCGAGTTCGTCTTCCTCCAGGCCGAAGTAGTGGCCGAGCTCGTGCAGGACGGTCAGGCGCACTTGCTCGCGGATTTCTTCCTCGGAGTCGCAGACAGCCTCGATGTTTTTCTGATAGAGAAAGACCTGGTCCGGGGGCCCGGGCTCGAAGAGGCTCTTCTCGGTGCGGGGGACGCCGACGAACTCGCCCAAGAGCAAGTCCTCGTCGTCGGCCGCTTGACGCTGCTGGCCCTGCGGGTAATCCTCGACGATGACGACGACGTTCTCGAGCAGTTCGCGGTAGCGCTGGGGGAGCGCGCCTAGCGCCTGCTCCACCAACCGCTCGAACTTTGCGCGCTCCATTCGTTGCTCACTCCTGAGTGCCAGGGCTCAGACTACTTCTGGTAGGTGACGCGGAAGCTGGTCGCGCCGCGGTCATCTGAGATGTAGAGCGCTCCGTCGGGGCCGGTCTTGACGTCCACCGGGCGGTGGTGCACCCGCCCGCCTTTCAGCCATACGTCCACGAAATCTTCCATCGCCACCGGCCGGCCGTCTTTGAACCGCACCCGCACCACCTTATAGCCCGTCGGCACTGAGCGGTTCCACGAGCCATGGAAGGCGATGAAGAGGTCACCGCGGTAGGCGGGCGGAAACATCGCTCCGGTGTAGAACTCGAGCCCCAGCGCCGCCGAATGCGCCGGCAGCTCGAAGGTCGCCGGCACGGTTCCGGCACAGCGCTCCGGCGAGCCCATCTCCGGGTCGGGCACGCGGTTGCCGTAGCAGTAAGGCCAGCCGTGGTCCTCGCCCCGCCGGACGAGGTTCAGCTCATCCGGCGGCAGGTCGTCGCCCAGCCAGTCGCGCCCGTTGTCGGTCGCCCACAGGTCGCCCGTCTCCGGCTGCCAGGTGAACCCGACGGCGTTGCGCAGCCCGCGCGAAAAGATTTCCATCTTGAAGCTGTCGGGGTTGAAGCCCGCCTTCGCCAAGGCTTCGGCGGGCAGGCGGAGGATGGCAGCGCGGCGCTCGTCGGCCTCGCGGCAAACGTTGCAGCTCGAGCCGACCGAGACGTAGAGCGCGCCGTCAGGCTGACCCGCCGGAGCCTTGGCGGAGGCGGGACCGAAGCCCACCGTGCGGGTGAAGTGCATCTCGCCCGCCGGCAGGTCGCCGACCACCACCTGCGTCTCGTCGGCGCGCAGGTCGCCGTCGGTGTCGCGCAGCCGGATGACGCGGTGCGTCTCGCCGACGTAGAGCCAGCCGTCACGCCAGGCCACGCTGTGCGGCGTGTGCAGGCCGCTGGCAAAGACGATGACTTCATCGGCGCGGGCGTCGCGGTTGCGGTCGGGCAGCGCGTAGACCTTGTCGCTGTTCGAGCCGACGTAGAGCACGCCGTCGGGCCCGAAGGCCATGAAGCGCGCCCGCCCCACTCCCTCGGCAAAGACGGTGAGCTCAAAGCCCACCGGCAGCCCTTCTTGCTGCGCTGCCGGCCGCCCCTCCGTTCCCCGGCCACACGCCCCCGCCAGGACTGCAGCCACAAGCACGGCAACGACGCGAAGCGGCTTCATCTCACTCCCTCTTGCCTCTACCCGACTAGGCCGGCGGCCGTTCGGCAGGGCGTCGCTGGCGACTAAGATTGCTGATGCTGGTGATGCTGCTGTAAGCGACCTGGTGAATCTGGCCCTCGGGCCCTTCCAGCTTCACCACTCGCGCTCCCATCCCCACCACCCGGCCGCTCAGAAAGGCGTTCGAGTTCAGCACCACCTGGTCGCCCACCGCCATCGTCCCTTCCAGCAGGATCGAGATGCCGGACACCAAGTCGCGAATCAGATCCTGCATCCCCAGCGCCAGCACCAGCCCGCCCAGGCCCAGGCCGGTCAGCAGGTGGATGGTGGGCACGCCCAGGATGTAGAGCCCCAGCAGAAGCACGCCCAGGACCACCACGTACCACACCAGGCTTTGAATCACCTCCACCAGCGTCACCAGCCGCTGGTCTTTCACCCGCGCTCGCACCAGCCGCCGCACCAGCGCCCGCGAGACCCGAAGAAAAATCCGCGCTCCCACCAGCAGCGCGCCGAGCACGAGCAGTCTCTGCCCCAGCTCCGCCCAGAACCAGGGGTCGATCAGGGTCTGCCAGGCCTTCCAGAGGATGTGCGGTTCGACGTCCATCTCACCTTCTCCGTCCGGGCCAACGCGACAGCCAGTGCGACGCCGGCGATTTCTTGTGCGCGAGGCCCCATGACGGGAAAGACGCATTATACTGGCGTTCTGTTACCGCCGAGCGAAAAGGAGCTGAGGATGCTGCATGCGTGGCACGACGTGCCCTGCTACTGCGATGAGGCGAAAAAAGACTTCCACGTCATCATCGAAGTCACCAAGGGCTCGAAGGTGAAGTACGAGCTCGACAAGCCCAGCGGCATCCTGCGGGTCGACCGCATCCTCTACAGCTCCATCGTCTATCCGGCCAACTACGGCTTCATCCCGCAGACCTACTGCGACGACAACGATCCGCTCGATGCCCTGGTGCTCAACACCGAGCCGGTCGAGCCGCTCTCCATCGTCCGCGCCCGCGGCATCGGGGTGATGCGCATGGAGGATTCGGGCAAGAAGGACGACAAGCTGATCGCCGTGCACCTCGACGACCCCGAGGTTGCCCACTACGCCGACATGAAGGAGCTGCCGCCGCACCTCGAGCGCCAGATCCGGCACTTCTTCGAGGAGTACAAGGTGCTGGAGCACAAGAAGGTGATTGTCGAGGAGTTCCTCGGCCCCGACGTGGCGCAAAAGATTCTGCGTGAGGCGGTCGAGCTCTACCGCCGCGAAGCTTCCCGCCTCCGCCCCCGCTAAGCAGGGGGGGAAAGGATGGGTCAGCCGCGAGAGCCGATCCATCGCTTGTTTGCGGATAGCCCTATCGGATGGTGAGCGTCAGCGGCCGGTCGAGCTGCAGGGCCAGCTCGGAGCCGCGGCGGAGTTCCACGTCCTTGCCGCGCGTCAGCAGCACCAGGCCGGTCCCGGCGGCTGCCCCGCTGCCGGCGCCGATGGCCGCGCCTTTGCCCCCACCCGCGATGGCGCCGATGGCGGCTCCGATGCCAGCGCCCGCGCCGACGGTGGCGGCGTCGCGCTTTTTCGACCCTTCGCCTTTGACTGTCCCTTCCTCGGTTACGGTTTCCTTCTCGCCTTCATCGAGCTCAGAGAGTGAGGCGGAGAGGTCATAGCGTTGGCCGTCGGGCAGCTCGAGCGTGTCAAAGCGCAGCCCGAGTTCCCCCCGGCCCTTCACCCGCCCGGGGCGCTCGAGGTGCGCCACGCTGCCGCGAATGACGCTCCCCTCCGGGATGGCCAGCGTGTCGCCAACGCGCACCGCCCGGTTCACCACCCCGTTGAACGGGTCGCCTTCGCGGTTCGTCTTCGTGCTCAAGGAGGTGTTGAGGCTAAAGAAAATTTTTGTCCCTTCGGCCAGCAGGACCCGGCGCAGCTCGACCCGCGGCGCCTCGCTGGCAGCCTGCGCTGGTGCGCCGGCCGGCGCGGAAGCCGTAGTTGCTTCAACAGGGGCCGCCGGCGAGGCTGTTTGCGGCTCGGCCGCCGCCGAGGTTCGGCGCGGCGCGGCCCTTCGGGGTGCCGGTTGGGTGTAGGCCGGTGCCGGAGCTGCTTCTTGCGTGGCCGCTGGCGGCACGGTGTTGACGGCGCTCTCGCTGGCTTCTTCCGCTACTGGAGCACGCAAGCGCTGCATCTGCCAGCCCAGGAAGAAGGCTGCCGCCACCAGAATGATGACCACCGGAACCCACACTTTGGCCTTCATCCCCTCCACTTGGCGCCGATCAGGCGCGGAGAAAAGTTTCTGCGTCTGCATCGCATCACGTCCGGTCTCCTTTTTGGACTCCCCGCCGCCGCGCCGGGTTGCCCACCCCTGTTGTTCATCTTTCTCGTTGACTCCGCCGGGTTGCGCCCGCAGAATCGCTTGCATTCGCCTTGCGGCGACACCGCCCGAATGCACCCTTCACTGAAATGGAGGCGAACAGACGTACCGCGGGAGTTCGGTGCCCAGAGCTCGATCGTCCACGGGAGGTCGCGATGCTGAAGCCAAAACCTACTCCGGCTTTCATTCTTGCCGTTGCTTTCGTGGTGCTGGTCCCACTGCTCGCTTCGCAGGAGGCGACGCCATCCGAGCGGGAAGCGATGTACTACCGCTACTTGGAGTTTGCTTCGTACGTCAAGGGCGGCTCGGTCGAGCCGCACTGGATGGCCGACGGCTCCAGCTTCTGGTACGCCGAAGGCGCCCCGGACAACACGGTCATCTGGGAGGTTGATCCGCACAAGAACACCAAAGAGCCGCTGTTCAACACAGCGCGCTTGCGCCAAGCGCTGACCAACGTGCTTGGCCACGAGCCGCCCTACCACGGCCTCCCCTTCGACAACTTCGCGTTCATAGAGGGAGAGAAAGCAGTCAAATTTGGTGTTGAAGACACTGAATTCATTCTCCAGCTCGACACCTACAAGGTCAGCCGAGCCCCCGCTCTGTCCGAGGAGGAGAAGAGCCGCCTGATTCCCCAGGTCACTCGCAGAGACCCCTACGGCTATTGGCCCGACGTCTATGAAGTCCTTTCTCCAGACGGCGGGTGGTTTGCCGGGATTCGCGACTACAATCTGTGGCTGCGTTCGACCTCTGACGGTCGCAGGGTGCAAATCACCACCGATGGCGTCCAAGACTATGAGTGGAACGAGGGCTATCCCCGTTTCCAGCCCAATTGGTCACCTGATAGCCGCAAGCTGGCAGTGAACAAGATAGACTTTCGCGGGGCCCCGAAGATCCCGGTCGTCCATTACATCAAGCAGAAGCAGGACGTCGACTGGGTCTACTACCCAAAGGCGGGAGAGCCTCGTGCTCACAGCACGCTGTACATCGTGGATGTTCTCTCCAAACAACAGGTGAAGGTCGACGCGGCTGAAGAGCCGGGCCCCAGGCCGCTCCTCTGGCGCCCTGACTCGTCCGAACTGCTCTTTCTCAAAGTAGCCCGCTACGGGCTAAAGCTCGAGCTGATGGCAGCCGATCCGAACACCGGCTCCACTCGGGTTGTCCTGTCGGAAAGTGACCCTGTGGGTGTTTCGTTTCCCTTGCGGCAACCACAGTCTATGATTTCGTTGCTTTCAGATGGCCGAAGATTCATTTGGACATCGGAACGCGATGGGTGGAACCATCTCTACCTGTACCATTTGGACGGCTCGCTGATTCGACGGCTGACGCAAGGTACCTTTCCCGTTGTGCGCGTGGTCGCGGTGGACGAAAGCGCGGGTTGGGTCTACTTCACAGCTCAATCTGACCTCCAGCGCCCCTACGACACGCACCTCTGCCGGGTGAATCTGGAAGGCCAGGGCTTCCAGCAGTTGACCGATGCGCCCGGCCAGCACGAAATCCGATTCGCGCCTTCCAAGGAGTTCTTTCTGGACATGCATTCGACCGTGGCTCGGCCACCAATCGTCGAGTTAAGGCGGGCCGATGGCATCCTGCTACAAACCCTTTCCAAGGCTGACACGGATGCCCTGGTGAACGAACTGAAGTGGAGGCCACCAGAGGAGTTCGTTGTCACGGCTGCCGACGGTAAGACAGACCTCTGGGGCGTACTCTACAAGCCCTATGACTTCGACCCGGGCAGGCGGTATCCGGTGATCCAGGCCCTGGCGGGAAGCTATGGGCATACCGGTATGCCGCGCACGTTCGGCGATGTTAGCGGTCAATCGCTGGCCCAACTGGGTTTCGTCGTCATCAGGCTTGCGCCACGGGGGACAGACGGCCGCGGGAAACGATTCCGGGACGTCGCGTACGGACAGCCGGGGCAGCACGAGACTGCCGATTTGGTGGCAGCGCTTCGGCAGTTGGCCGCAGACCGGCCCTATATGGACTTGGCGCGCGTGGGACTGTTCGGCGTCTCCTACACTGGGTTCATGGTGCTACGTGCCCTGCTGCTCGCTCCGGATGTCTACCACGTCGGCGTCGCTGTTGCTCCCATCACCGACATGGCCGATCATTGGCGAAATGAAGCCATCCTGGGTCCGCCCGCAGAAAACGAGAAAGCCTATGCCGACGCCTCGAACCCGGCGTTAGCAGCGAACCTGAAGGGCAAGCTGCTGCTCATTCACGGCACCAGCGACAAGGACGTCCCGATTTCGCACACCATGAAAATGGTGGAAGCATTGATCCAGGCGGGAAAGCCATACGACCTGCTCATACTGCCGGAGCAGCCGCATGAACCTCGCGGAATCAGTTGGACATACATGCGGGAAGCTGTCCGCCGCTACTTCCAGGAGCATCTGAAGCCGTAGCTGCGAAGCAAGCAATCCCGGCGCGGGACTAGGGGAAGACGAGCAGGCGGCTGACGGGCTTGAGCGTGCGGGCGAGCGCGGCGAAGTCGTCGGGCGCGACAACCGAACAGTAGACGAGCGGTTCCGGGCAGGCAGGCGGTTCGCTGCCCGTCTGTGCCACGACCGCCATGTTGTTGTAGAGCAGTGCGGCGGCGCGCGCTTCTTCGAGACGATAGCGGCCGGGGATCGGCGGGGCGCCGCGGCCGGGCGGGGTGAGCGCAAAGCGGCGCAGCGTGCGATCCTGCTGTCGCAGGTGGCCTTCGCGCCGCGCGGCGTAGAGCACCAGGTAGGGCTCGTCGGCGTTGGCCGCCGTTTCCAGCTCCTGCAGCAGTTGCAAGCGCTCGATCAGGACGCGCTGCAGTTCGCGCATCTTCGCCAGCTCGGCTTCCAGTTGCTGCTGCCGGGCTTCGAGCTCCCGGCGCTCTTCCTCGAGGCGCGCAAAGAGCAGGTAACCGCCGATCAGAAGGGCCGCCACGGCCAGTACAATCACCGCGCCGCGGCCCACCGGGGCTTCCGGTTTGATGGGGGAAGGCAGCTCGGACCGCACCGCCCGATTCTAGTGCTGTCCCGAGCTGATGTGCAATCTCGCTGCGCGCTGACTGCAGGACAGGCACAACCGCGGCAGGCCGGCTCAGGGCAGGGAGGGCACAGAGAAAAGACAAGGGCGCCCGGTGGGCGCCTGGCAGACACGAATGTCTGCCCCACCACCAAGAAAAAAGTTCCCCCCGGACTAAGCGGTTCGGCCTCGAAGCTTCGGGGCTCCCTTGGACAATCTCAAGGCCTACGCTTCGCTTCGACAGGGCAAGCCGCCTCTTCACTCACCGAGCCCCGAGGCCCCCGCCTCGGGGATAACAGCTACCAGCGGCAGAAGCCGCTGGTCTGAACGATTGCGGAGGGCTTCAATAGAGGAAGACGCGGGCGCCGACGGGTGTGGCCTGATAGAGGGCTTCGAGGTCGTCATCGCCCACGCGGATGCAGCCGTGGGAGGCTGCCTGGCCGAGCTTTTCGGTTTCGGTGGTGCCGTGGATTTTGACCTGCTCGCCGAGGTCGAGGGCGTAGGCGCCGAGGATGCCGCGCACCACGCGCGAGGGGTCGCGCGGCGGCGGCACCGGCAGGCCTTCCTCGAGGAACGCCCAATCGGGCTTGAGCCAGGCCGGGTTCCGCTCTTTGCGCAGGACGCGGCGCACCCCGCGCGGCGTCTCAAAAACCCACCAGCGGCTGCCGTCGGGCGACGCCAATACTTTGCCCGAGCCGGTCGAGACCACCGCTGCGCGCAGCAGGCGCTGGCCGCGGTAGAGGTAGAGGCGGTTGGCGGCGGTGTCAACGACGAGGTAGGTTTCCTCTGCACCGGAGTATTCGTAGCGCGCGGCCAGGCGGTGCGTCTCCTGGGTCAGGAGGGCGATCTGAGATGCGAGCTCGGCGCGCTCGGCCTCAGCGGCGAAGTGTTCAGCAGGAAGCGGGTCGGGCGGCAGGCTGATGCCAGCCGCGAGCAGCAGCGCGGCGAGCAGCAGGAACGGATAGAGCGCCCAGCCCCCCTCGCCTCCGCTCAGGAGCCCGCGCATGGCTGCTCCCTCCTTCTTTCTAGTTCGATGAGCGCGGGGAATTTTTGGATGTTCGCTCCGCTGGCACGGGAGCAACCAAAACGAGCCCGGGGACTATCGTAGCTTCGGCGGACGGAGGTCGGGCGAGGAGGAAGCGATGCGACGGAGCCACAAGCTTGCGCTCGTTCTGGCAGTGCCGGCGCTGGCCGGGCTTCTGGCGGCCTGCCCCCAGCGCGTCACCATCGCCAAAATCAAGCAGGACCCCGGCCGCTACCACGACAAAGAGGTGGTGCTGCGCGGGCAGGTGACGCAGTCGTTCGGCGCCCTTGACCAGGGCATCTACGAGATTGACGACGGCACCGGGCGGCTGTGGGTGTTGGTCGAGGACGGCGGCGTGCCGCGCAAAGGCGCTGAGGTCGAGACCCTCGGCCGCGTCGTCCCCGGCATCAGCTTCCAGGGACGCGACTACGGCACCTCTCTGCGCGAGAAGAAGCACCGCCTGCGTTGATGGCTGGCGGAGGAGGAGGGATTCGAACCCCCGAGCCCGCTCTCGCGGACTAGCCGCTTTCAAGGCGGCCCCGTTCAACCGCTCCGGCACTCCTCCGCGACCCATTATAGAACCTGTGCTGCCAAATTGGTGCTTGTCCTGTAGCCAGCCGTCGGTAACATCAGTGCGTTTCGAGGAGTGACCGTGGGGATCCGGCTCATTCAGGTGGATGCGTTCACCGACCGTCCGTTCGCCGGCAACCCGGCGGCCGTCTGCCTGCTACCGGAAGAGCGCGAGAAAAGCTGGATGCAGAGCGTGGCGCGGGAGATAAACCTTTCGGAGACAGCGTTTCTCGTGCGGCAGGGCGACGGCTGGAAGCTGCGCTGGTTCACGCCCGCGGTCGAGGTCGAGCTCTGCGGCCACGCCACGCTGGCCAGCGCCCACGTGTTGTGGGAGCTGGGCGAGTTGACGGCGGAGGAGACTGCCCGCTTTCATACGGCGAGCGGCCTGCTCACCGCGGTGCGGAAGGGCGACTGGATTGAGCTCGACTTCCCCGCTGAGCCGGCCGAACCCTGCGCCGCGCCGCCGGAGTTGGCGCCGGCCCTGGGCGCGACACCGACTTACGTCGGCAAGAACCGCTTTGACTATCTGGTCGAGGTGGCGACGGAAGAAGAGATCAGAGGCCTCGCGCCCGACTTCGCGCGGCTGGCTAAGGTGACGGCGCGCGGGGTCATCGTCACCAGCCGCGCTGCACCGCCCTACGACTTCGTCTCCCGCTTCTTTGCGCCCCAGTCAGGCGTTCCGGAGGACCCCGTGACCGGCTCGGCGCATTGCTGCCTGGGCCCGTACTGGAGCCCGAAGCTGGAGAAGAGCGAGTTCCTAGCCTACCAGGCCTCGGCGCGGGGCGGCGTGGTGCGGGTGCGACTCGCAGGAGAGCGCGTGATGTTGGGAGGTCAAGCCGTCACCGTGCTGCGCGGCGAACTCCTGTGATTGCTTGCTGCCCTTTGAGCGATTAGAATCCCCCTTTCATTTGCCTTCGGTCTCGGATTGAGGTTTCAGCCTATGAAGCGACTGGCCGGAATTGTCTTCGTTTCGCTGGTCCTGCTGCCGGGGGCGGCGGCGCAGCCGGTATCGTTGGCCGTGACCCACGAGGAGCTGGCACAGCTCACCGCCGTCAGCGGCTACGAAGAGCGCGTCACCGCCTGGCTCGCCGAGTGGCTGAAAAAGTTCAACCCCGAGGTGGACAACCTCGGCAACGTCGTCGTCACGCTCGGGGCGGGCGCGCCGCACCGCCTGCTCGTTACTCCGATCGATGAGCCCGGCTACGTGGTGAGCGCCATCACGCCGGAGGGCTACTTGCGGCTGCAGCGGCTGCCCCAGTCCCCTCCTTCGTCGGGACAAGCAGGCGTTCATCCTTGGTTCGACGTGCTGCACGCCGCTCAGCCGGTCGAAATCCTGACGCGCAGCGGCAAGCTGGTCCCTGGCGTCATCGCCGGCCTCTCCACGCACCTCCACCGAGACCTCTCCACCGCCGAGCGCACCGACCAGCTCGACCGCCTCTACGTTGACGTCGGCGCCCGGTCGGCCGAGGAGGTTCGCGCCCTGGGCGTTGACCTCCTCGACCCGCTAGCGCTCGAAAAGAATTCTTACTGGCTCTCGAACAGCGAACGCACGGCACCGTTCATTAGCGCGCGCGCCGGCGCCGCCGCGCTGGTCCATCTGCTGGGCCGGCTCGACCCTGTCAAGCTCGACGGCACGCTCACTGTGGCGTTCGTCGTCCGGCGCTATGTCAGCCAGCAAGGGCTCGAGCGCGTGCTGCGTCGGTTCGATGCCGGCGAAGTCTTTCTGCTCCAGCCGCTTGAGCGCGGCGAGGCCGAGCCTGGCGCCGGCGTCCTGGTGGCGAACGTCGAAGGGGGCGAGCCGGCGCTGGCGGCCGACCTGCTGCGGCTGGCGCGCGAAAACCACGTCCGCGCCCGCGCCGAGCTGGCCGAGCCGGCCCCTCGCGGCCGCTACACCGGCGAGTTTCCTCTGCCGGCCCGCACCGCCATCGTTGGCATTCCGGTCCGCTTCCCGCAGACGCCCGCCGAGGTCGTCAGTCACGACGACCTCCAGCAGCTCTCCGACCTGCTCGGGCTCTACATTGGGCTTCTGCGCGAGGAGCTGCCGCTCACGGGTGTGGGCGGCTCGAGCGCCGGCGGCGCGACGCGGCAGAGCGTCGAGGACTACCTGCGCGACCTGGCAACCGTCTACGGCGTCTCCGGCCACGAGGGGCCGGTGGCCGAGCGCATCATCGGCATGCTGCCGCCGGACGCGCGCGAGTGGGCGACGCAGGATGGGAAGGGAAATGTGTTTCTGCCCTTCGGCCGACCGAGCGAGAAGCCGCGGCTCATCTTTGTCGCCCATATGGACGAAATCGGCTGGGAAGTGGCCGACATCCGCCACGACGGCCGGCTGGTGCTGGCCCGCCGGGGCGGCTTCCTCGAAGAGTACTTCCTCGGCCGCGCCGTGCTCGTCCACACGGCCGAGCATCAGGTGCCCGCGGTGCTCGAACTCCCGGCCGACTATCGCACCGCAGCCTATCAGCCTGCGCCTGGCCGCGAGCACGTCGCCTACATCGGCGCCCGCACGCGCGCGGAGGCCGAAGCCCGCGGCATCCAGGTCGGTGATTCCGTCACCGTGCCGAAAAAGTACCGCCGGCTCGCCGGCCGCCGCGCCAACGCCCGCTCGTTCGACGACCGTGTCGGCTCGACCGCGCTCATCGCCGCTGCCTGGCAGCTCTGGCGGCGCCTGGTGCCCGGCGAGCCGCTGCTGGACAAAGTTGACCGCGAGGTTATCTTCGTCTGGGCGGTCGAGGAGGAGATCGGGCTGGAAGGCGCCAAGCACTTCGCCGCCCGCGCGGCGGAGGAAGGCGGCATGCCTGAGTTCGTCTTCGCGGTGGATACGTTCGTCTCGGGTGACTCGCCGCTCGAGTCCCCGCGCTTCGCCGGGGCGCAGCTGGGCGAGGGCTTTGTCGTGCGCGCCGTAGACAATAGCAACGTGGCGCCGCGCGCCTGGGTGGACCGCGTGGTCGAGATTGCCCGGCGCAACAACATCCCGGTGCAGTACGGCGTGACGGCCGGGGGCAACGACGGCGCCGCCTTCGTCCCCTACGGCGCCGTTGACATCCCGCTCGGGTGGCCGCTGCGCTACTCGCACTCGGCGGCCGAGGTGGCCGACCTCAGCGACGTCGAGGCACTGGCGCGCATCGTCGCCGCCCTCGCCCTCGAATTCTGAAAGCCTCGGCAGCTCAGCCGTTCAGCGAAGAGAAGACCGCGCTCCGAGTGGCAGGAGCCACTGGGCTGGACGCCGGATGCGTGCTGCTGTGCACAACCCCAACTTCTCGACAGTAGGGCAGACATTCTTGTCTGCCAGGGGGGCAAAGCCCCCCTGCCTTTATCGGCGTGCGGTTCGAGTTCGCGCTGACTAGCACGAACCGCCGCTTTGTGCGAGAATCACCGGCATGAAATTCGTGGTCACCATCGAGCGCGATGAAGACGGGATGTTCGTCGCCGAATGTCCCGCCATCCCGGGCTGCCTCTCGCAGGGCAAGAGCCGCGAGGAGGTGTTGCGCAACATTCAGGAGGCGATCTTGCTCTGCCTCGAAACACGCCGCCAGCAAGGCCTGCCCCTGACGGTTGAGGGGTGACGGAGGTCAAGGTCGGAAACTAGAAGCGGTTGCATAACCTCCGCGGACGAACCTCAGGGGCTAAAGCCCCTAGTTTTTTGGGCGTTCTTATGTCAGGGCTGAAGCCCTGACCCCATGACGAAATGTTCCACGCAGTGCCCTGTGACGGGAGGACACAATGACCAACCGGGAGTTTTTCCTCAAGCGCGCGGAAGAGGAGTTCCCCGTTTTCTTGCGCGTGTTTAAGGCGCTGCCCAAGGACAAGCTCGACTACCGCCCCCATGCCCGCTCGCGCACGGCCGCCGAGCTGGTCTGGATCATCGTGCTCGACGAACAGACCGCCTCCGAGGTCCTCGACACCGGGAAAATCCGCTGGCAAGAGGTGCCGCCGCCCGTCACGCTCGACGAAATGATGGCCGCCTACGAGAAGGCCCACGCCGAGCTCACCCCGCGGCTCAAGAAGGTTGACGACAAGACCTGGGAGGAAAAGAAAGTCCAGTTGCTGGTCGAAGGGCAGGTGGCGTTCGAGGAGACGCTGGGGATGATGCTCTGGGTGGGCCTGTTCGACGCCGTGCACCACCGCGGGCAGCTCAGCACCTACATCCGCCCCATGGGCGGCACCGTGCCTTCCATCTACGGCCCCTCGGGGGACGACATGGGGGCATAGTGTCCCGGAGGCAGGTGCCTCCGGGCTCGGCGAGGTAGTTAGCAGGCGGCGCCCCGACGACATGGGCGCTAGGGCAGGGGCTTGCCTGCCCTGGCGTTGTGGATTCCGCGCCGCTTAGGCTTCTTTGTAGAGCCAGCCGGCGACGAAGGTGGCCAGCACAGCGCCCACCCAGATGTCGAGTGTCCACCAGAGCGCCACGATGCGCTCCAGCGGCAGCCAGTTGACAATCGTCCAGCTCAGCGGAAACGCCGCCACGAACCCGCCCACAAAGCCCAGCTTCAGCGCCGTGCCCGGCCCGGGGCCCCAGGTGGCCCGCACCGAGGCGTAGAGCCAGGACAGAATCGAGGCCAGGATGAACAGAGTCAGAAACCAGAGGCCGAGGAAGCCGCCCACAGTGTAGCGCGGCTGGGCGAGCAGGTGGCCGGCCTGCTGTGCCTGCTGGTAGAGGTCGCCGATGAACACCGAGTTCACCAGCAGGCTCCACACCGACCACACCAGCCCGCCCGCCATCGTCCCCAGATGCACTCGCCGCCAGTTGATTCCCGCCATCGGAGCACCTCGCGTCGCTGGAGTCCCAGGGGAAAGTGCGCCGACTCTAGTCGCGGCAGGGCTGGGGTGTCAAGCCCACCGCCGGTCGTGCCGCCGCCGCCTACTGGGTGGTCACAAGGATAAACTGGTCGCTCTTGATCTGGAACGTGGTCGGGCCATTGGCAAAGCCCTCCACGCGGTAGAGGTAGGTTCGGCCGGGAACGATGGCGGCGGCCACAAATTCATTCGGGCCAAAGTTGCCCGAGCTGTCGAGTTGCGTCAACTCCCCGTCCGGCCCCACTTCGAACAAGCGGAAGTCCAAGTCGGGCAGCACCCCGAGATCGGTTTCAACCGTCAGGGTCCCTTCGACCCCAAACACCCCGGGCGTGCCGACGAACTCCACATCCTCGTGGTCCACCCCTTCGACAAGATTCAGCCCCAACGTTCCGATGGGCACCACGCCGCTGAAAAATTCCGTGTCCACCAGCACCTCCTCGGCGGTATTGGCGTCCACCACCTCGGTGTTGGAGACGCCGATGGTGTTATTCGGGTTGAGGTTGAGCGTGCGCAGGCCATACTGGAAGCCCTTGGGGTCATCCAATCCGCGCGGGCGGAACAAGCCCACAATCTGTCCCCGGTCGACGTAGCAGGTCTGGCTGGCCGGCACGTAGTCCACATGGCCGAAGCCGTCGCTAGTGGCGTCCCCTTCACTGTATTCGTGGGTCAGGGGATCGGACGGAAAGAGCCGCCCGCTGGTCTGGCCTTTGCGGCGCTTGCGGATTTCATAGCCCAGCGCGCCCGCTGTCGCTTTCCAGCACACCTGGACAGAGTCGCCAAACACGGTGGCCTTCACGCCTTTGGGCCGCGGCAGCGCCGGTTGGGCGACGGTGAAAGCCGACACGGTGGTGGAAATCGTCTGCCGGCCACCGAAAGCGGGCTTGGCGTTCGAGCCGATTTCCCGCGCCGCAAACACTTGCTCAATCAGCGTGCGGTGCATACCGACTTGTCGGGGATTGCCGGGCTCGACCAGCCCGCTCGGGTAGAGGAGCGCGTCGGTCAGAATCATGGCGTCGCGCGCGGCCACAAAGCTGTCGCGCGCCACGATCCCCAGGATGTAGATGGAACCGAGGAACAATCGCTCCCAGGTCTCCTGGCCTTGCGAAATCGGAACCGTCGGCGCTCCGGTCGTCAGCTCCGGCCGAACGAATCCACTTCCGGTCTCGTAGAGCTGGAGGAATTCCCGGATATCCCACATCGCCGCCTCGTAGATTTCGCCGTCCTGGTGTTCTTCACACTCCCGGCCGTCCGGTGCGCCGGTGGCACGGTTGGAGCGGCAGAGCTGGGAGAAAAGCAAGCCGCTGTTGGCGTTGCGAATCCAGGCCACCAGGTCGGGATCGCCCTCGGCGGCCGTCAGCACGCGCCCCTCGCGAATCGCCTGGCGCAGGCGGAAGGCGTTCACCACGTATTCCCCCAGCGAGGGGTCCTGGCTGATCGTCCCCGCCCACAAGTCCGCTTGCCCCTCGTTCAACGCCGGGCCTTCGATGGGGGCTTCGAAGCCGGCGATGGGCGTCGAAATGGAATGCATCCCTTCGTGGTAGGGCACGATATCTTCCACGGCAAAGGAATTGAAGAGGAAGCCATGGCCGTAGGCCGTCGGATTGACGATCACTTGTTGCCCTGCAATGGTGGTGTGCAGCGGCAAGGAAAAGGCGTTGTCGAAGCCGAGGGCTCTTTCGATGAAGTCCGGCTGAGTGGCCCGACTTAACGCCTGGCACCCCAGCAAGGCGACCCCGGGAGGGCAGGGGATGTGAACGACCGCCTGCAGCGGCACATCCTTGTTGGGGAACGTGTCGGGGAAATCGCCCTCGCCCGGGCGCAGGGGGTCATTGGCCTTGTCGTCGCGGACGTGCAGGTCGATGACATATTCCAGCAGGTAGTTGACAAAGAAAAAAACGTTCGTTTCATCCTGGTGCTCGGCCGGTTCCGCGTCGGGGCCGAAATGCACGTCCTCGCGGGTGGCCTGTTCCACCGGCGGGGCATCTTGAGCGAAGTGCCACGTCCCCAGGGGCGGCTGCGCGAAGGGCGCCTTCACCGGCAGCGCATTGTGCACATGGGCATGCGTGCCGGTGAGCTCGCCCTCCACGCCTGTCGTGCGGTTCGAGGCGTCGAAGTTGCGCAAATTCACCCGCAGTTGTCCCACAGGCCGGCCGGTGGCATCTCGCGGGATGATTCCCTTGTCTTTGAGGTTGGTGTCGATCCCCGGATGGGTGGGAAAAATGTCGGCGGTGGCCGGGGCGATATTGCTCGTCCCCTGGGTGCGGACCAGGCTTTCCCGACTCAGAATCTCTCCCGTCTCCGCGTCTACGCTGTAGCGGAAGACGCCGAAGGGGTTGCGGGAGTAAAGGAAAAATTCCCAGCTCAGGCGGAAGGCGTCAGCGGTAGGGAAAACGGTGAGTTCCGGGGAGGGCTCGCGGAAGGGCCCGAGGCTGGCTTCGAGTTGGTCGAGGGCCGGGTTGGTGAGCTCTGCCACTTCCGCGCTCACTTCCACCGCCAGCGGCGCCAAGTCGCCGCGGGAGACGCCGACCGCCTGCTCGGCCGTCAGGATAGGGACAGTGGAACCACCCAGCACCGGGTAATACGGGCCGAAAGCGGCCAGTACCTGGTTGGAGCCATTGAGAACCACGCCCACGCCGCCGCCGCGCACGCGCAAGCCTTGGGCGTACTGGTCGTAGCGCACCAGGGTCCCGCCCAGAGCGGAAACCCCTTTGGTGAGCTTGAGGGTGGCGAGGTCGGTGATGCCGAACAGAATCTGATTCTCGGCCAGGAAGGCCAGCGCAGCCTCAGCCGGCGTGCCTGCGTAGGGCACGGAAAGGAAATCCCACATCGCTTCGGGCGAGCCGGCGAAGTCGTCCCAACGCACGTAGGCTTGTTCGCCGTAGGCGGTGCGGAAGGAGGCCAGGGCCCGCTGCTGCTCCGCGGTCGCGCCTCGGAGGGGAACGACGCCGGGGCGTTGGTTGACGTCAAAGTCCGGGCTGGCTGCACCCTCGACGCTCGCCACCTGGGCGGGCAGCGGGGAAGCGGTCAGGAGAACCGCCGCACAAAGCGCGGCGAGAATGTTGGTTCGACGGCAGCTCATTTTACTCACCTCCTCGATGACAGGTCAAACGCTGGGGGAAAGAGCTGGGCCCGGCTCCGGAGGGCAAGCGCTGCCCCCTGGGCGGCGCAGATAGTAGCAGGACTACTATTAGCATGTCAAGCGAATTCGCGCGGCAGCCTGCCCAGGAGCCATCAAATCCGGCGCTGTACGGGAATCGAGGGGGAGCAAATCCCGGGGTTGTGGCCGCGACTGTAGTCGTGGCGCGGCCGGGAGTCAAGCAAGCGTAGCGGGCGTGCGTTGACTTGGGAGCGGGCGGAGCCTAAGATGCCTGCGCGAGGGCAGGCAGTCACACCACTTCCATGATTGGGGACACACTCGGCCACTACCGCATCATCGAAAAGCTGGGCGCGGGCGGGATGGGCGAGGTCTACCGCGCCCGCGATGAGCGCCTGGGGCGCGATGTCGCGCTGAAACTCCTGCCGGAAGCCTTTGCCGCCGACCCCGAGCGCCTGGCGCGCTTCGAGCGCGAAGCGCGCCTGCTCGCCTCGCTCAACCACCCGCACATCGCCGCCATCCACGGGCTGGAAGAAGCGGGCGGGAAGCGCTTCCTGGTGCTGGAGCTGGTGGAGGGCAAGACGCTGGCCGAGGAACTGAAGGCTGGTTCGCTGGCGGTGGGCGAGGCGCTCGAAGTCGCCCGGCAGATCGCCGACGCGCTCGAAGCGGCGCACGAGCAGGGTGTCATCCATCGCGACCTGAAGCCGGCCAACATCAAGCGCACGCCGGCGGGCGAGGTGAAGCTGCTCGATTTCGGCCTGGCCAAGGCGCTGGCGGGCGAGCCGGCTGGCTCCGACCCCGGCACTTCGCCTACCGTCAGCGACATCGCTTCGCGCGAAGGGGTGATTCTGGGCACGGCGGCTTACATGAGTCCGGAGCAGGCGCGCGGCAAGCCGGTGGACAAGCGCACCGACATCTGGGCCTTCGGCTGCGTGCTCTACGAAGCGCTCGCCGGCCGCTCACTCTTCGCGCGGGAGACGGTGACCGACACACTGGCCGCCATCGTCGAGCGCGAGCCCGACTGGGCGGCGCTGCCCGCCGCGACGCCGGTGAAGGTGCGCGACCTCTTGCGCCGCTGCCTGCAAAAAGATTCCAGGCGCCGCCTGCATGACATCGCCGACGCGCGGATTGAAATCGAGGAGGTCCTGGCGGCCCCTGCCGGTGTTGAAGCCGCTGCCCCCGCGGCGGCGCCGCAGCCAGCCTGGCGGCGGGTGGCATGGTTCTGGGCGATGGGGCTGCTGGCGGGCGTTGTGGCGACGCTGGCCCTCTGGCACCCTTGGCACCCCACCGCACCCACGGCGCCGCCGGCGCGGGTGGTGCAACTGACGTCGCTGCCGGGGCTCGAAGATTCCGCCACCTGGTCACCCGACGGGCGCTCGCTGGCCTACGTGTCCGACGCCGCCGGCAACCTCGATATCTACGTGCAACAGATCGGCGGCGGCCGCGCGATCCGCCTGACTGACTCCGAGGCCGACGACGCGCAGCCGGCCTGGTCGCCCGACGGCACCCGCATCGCCTTCGTCTCCGCGCGCGCCTATCCGGAAAAACGCCTCTCAGCTCTCATCAACATGGGCAACTGGCAGGGATTTTTCGCCGGGCGCAACGGGGATGTGTGGGTGATGCCGGCGCTGGGGGGTAGCGCGCGCCGCCTCGCAGAGAACGCTTACTATCCCGCGTGGTCGCCCGACGGGAAGAAGCTGGTCTACCAGGCGTTGCGCGACGAGCGGTGGGGCCTGTGGGTGCAGGAGGTGGACACCGACACGCCGGCGCGTCTGCTTGAGGTCGGCCCCGTGACTACCCCCATACCCTGGCACCCCGTGATTTCCCAACCCGCCTGGTCGCCGGATGGGGAATGGATTGCCTTCACCGCCGGCTGGGCAGCCAGCCTGCACATCTACGCCGTGCCCGCCGAGGGCGGCGCGGGTCGCCGGCTGACCGAAGAAGGTTCCTCGGCTCTGATGCCCAGTTGGTCGCCGGATGGGCGGTGGCTGTTCTTCTCTTCCGACCGCGGCGGCCAGGTGAACCTGTGGAAGGCTCGCTTCGAGAATGGGCGGCTCGGCACGCCCGAACTGGTGACGGCCGGCGGCGGCGCGCACCTCCACGCCCGCCGCGCCCCCGAAGGCGACCGCCTGGTCTACAGCAGCGTGAACACGTCGTCCGACTTGTGGGAATACGACCTCAGATCAGGAGCCGTCAGCCAGCTCACCCGCGAAACCACGCAGGAAGACAACGCGCGACCCTCGCCCGACGGGCGCTGGCTCGCCTTTTCCTCCAACCGGCTGGGCGGAAACCACCTCTGGCTCATGAACCGCGCCGACGGCAGCCTCACCCAGGTTACCACCGCCGCGCGCCTCGGCATCTTTGGCGCGTCTCACTGGTCGTGGGATGGACGATATCTTTACTTTGCCAGCGAGGGCACGCCCAGCAGCATCTGGCAGCACGAGCTGGGGCTGGGGAGCCAGAAGAAAGTTTATGAAGGCCCGCTGGTTGGCCCGGATATCTTCTGCGTGTCGGCGGATGATCGCTATCTGGTGGTGGCGCAGGTCGAGCCCGCTCCGGGCATCGTGCGGGTGGAGCTGGCGTCTGGCCGCGCCGAGGTTCTCGCCCGGCTGCCCGAGCGGCTTTCCTCTGACCCGGCCTGCTCGCCGGACGGGAACTGGGTGGCCTTCCACGTCGAAGAGAGCAACGACCGCGATATCTGGCTCGTGCCGCTGGCCGGCGGCGAACCGCGGCAGTTGACCTCCGGCCCCAACGAGGATTCCCACCCCGCCTGGTCAGCGGACAGCCGCTGGGTCTACTTCGTCCGCAACCACCAGGATGTTTGGGTGGTGCCGCGGGAGGGCGGCGAGCCTCGCCCCGTCACCCGTTACCGCTCGTTCAGCGTCACGCTCGACTACCCCGTCGCCACTACTGACGGGCGGAAGCTGCTCTTCACCCGCAGCGACAAGGCGGGCGACATCTACTTGCTGGAAACCGCACAAGAATAGCCAGGCGCAGGTTTCACCGCGCCGCCAGCACAAAAAGCAGATTCCTCGCCGCCACGACAGGCAAGGGCTCGGAATGACAAGGTTCGGTGGGGTGGCGGGTTAGCGGCCGAGGCGGGCGAAGACGCGCCAGTCGAGCGGGCGGAAGCCGACGCGGTGGAAGAAGTCGCGGGCGGTGCGACCACGCGTGCCCAGGACGTAGAGGCAGGGGACGCCGTCGCGGGCCATGCGCCGGGCCAGGTCGCTGAGCAAGCGCGTGCCGATGCCGCGCCGGCGGTGGCGCGGGTGCACCACCAGGTTCTGCACCATCCCGCAGAGGAAACCGTCGGAGACGGCGCTGGCGAACCCGACCATTTTTTTCTCCTCCCAGGCGGTGAGGATGCGGTGGGACTGGCGGAGCATTTTCTGGATCTGGGCGGGGGAGCAGCGGGCGACGTCTTCGGTCCAGCCGGCGGCGCGGAACAGTGCGCGCACCTGCGCGGACGGCACGCGCTTGCTGTCTTTGAACTGAACGCCCCGTTGCCCGCCGGCCTTCATTCTTCGCCCCCGCGAACGAAGGCAGCGGGATTCTGCCACAAAGCGCCGGCTGGGGAAAGCAGTTTCTTTGAACCGCGTACCGGGTAGCCGGTACCAGGTACAATGGGCGATGCGATGCTTGAGGTCCGGGGCAGCCGCGCTGCGCTCATTCGCGCCTACGATTTCTTCAGCTACCTCTACGGCTCGACCGCCGCCCGGCTGGAACGCGCCGGGGTAACCCACGGGCTCGTGCGCGCCGGGGTACGTCCGGCTGAGCGGGTGCTCGAAGTGGCCGTCGGCACGGGTGTGGTCCACACCCGCTTGCGCCAACGGCTGGGCGCCAGCGGGCTGCTCGTCGGCGTGGACCTTTCCTGGGGCATGCTGCGGGCGACGCGCCGGCTCATCCCTGGCGCGTGGGTGGCTCGCGCCGATGCCCGCGCCCTGCCTTTTCCCGATGGCTTCTTCGACCTAGTGTGGGCGAGCTATTTCCTCGACCTCATCCCCACCGGAGAGATAACCGCCGTGCTGGAAGAGTTCCGCCGCGTGCTGCGGGCTCCTTCGCTTCGCTCAGGACAAGCGGGCGGGCGGCTGGTGCTGGTGAACTTGAGCAAGAACGGGCCGGGGCTCACCTGGTGGGAGCGGCTCTATCGGCTGGCGCCGGATTGGTTGGTGCCGTGGCTGTTCTGCGGCTCCCGGCCGGTGGAGGCTGAGCCGTTTGTGCGCGCCGCCGGCTTCACCGACGTGGAGCGCGAATTCGTCCCGGGCGGCCTCGACTCCGAAATCATCACGGCGAAGAAATGAAACCACAGACCTGTGGTGAGCGAAGCCGAACCATGAACACAGATGAACACAGATAGGTACGCACAACAATCCTCACCGCAGAGGCGCTGAGGACCCGCCTACGCCCTTCGGGCTTCGGTGGGCAGGCGCAGAGGGAGCGCGGAGGAAGAGCGATGGCGATCAAGACGATTATTGAGCCGTTCAAGATCAAGAGCGTGGAGCCGATCCGCTGGACGACGCGGGCGGAGCGCGAGGCGCTATTGCGCCAGGCGCATTACAACCTGTTCTTGCTGCCGGCCGACGCCATCCTGATTGACCTGCTGAGCGACTCGGGCACGGGCGCGATGTCCACGCGGCAGTGGGCGGCGATGATGGAAGGCGACGAAAGCTACGCCGGCAGCCGCAGCTTCGAGCGCTTGCGGAAAGTGGTGCAGGAGATTTTCGGCTACCGGCACGTGATTCCCACGCACCAGGGGCGGGCGGCCGAGCGCATCCTGTTCAGCGTGATGTGCCAGAAGGGCGACGTGGTGCCGAACAACACCCACTTCGACACCACGCGGGCGAACGTGGAGTTCGTGGGGGCGGAGGCGGTGGACCTGCCCATCCGGGAGGGGACGGAGCCGGCCACCGAGCACCCCTTCAAGGGCAACATGGACGTGGCGGCGCTTGAGCAGTTGATCGCGGGCGTCCGCCCCGGGCGCATTCCGTTGGTGATGCTGACGGTGACGAACAACTCGGGCGGCGGCCAGCCGGTCTCGCTCGAAAACATCCGCGCCGTCCGCGCCGTCTGCGACCG
>JACPRL010000153.1 GCA_016189965.1 Acidobacteriota bacterium
ACCTATAGCGCAACCGGTGGTGCGACGCAAGTGGCTTGTTCCCGCTGCACCGGTTGTGGCAGCATAGAGGGGAGTCTGTCCCGGCGAGCGGTCTCTTTGCTCGCCGCAGGCAAGGAGGGAGTCATGCCGATTGCCCAACAACTAACCCTGACTGTCCCCAACCGCCCCGGTGCCCTGGCGCGCGTATGCGAGACTCTGGCCGCCAGGAAAATCAACATCGTGGGACTCGATTGCTCCGGCCCTCAGCGCCAGATTCGCATGCTGGTCAACAAGCCGGCCCAGGCCCGGCGCGTGCTCGAGAAGGCCGGCCAGCGCCCGCGCCTCGAGCCCGTGCTGGTGGTGCGGGCTCCCGACCAGCCCGGCGCTTTGGCGCGCATCGCCCGGAAGCTCGCGGCGCGCAAGATCAACATCAACTACGCCTACGCCACCGTTCCCTCGGGCGCCAGGCGCGCCTCGATCGTCCTGGGCGTTGCCAACCCCGGCCGCGCCGCCCGCCTGGTCGGCTGAGGCCCGGGCGGCGCCGGGCTCTTGACACCAGGCTGATTAACCGCTATTAATCTCCGCTCTTAACCTCGGTTAATCAAAAGAGCGGAGAAAGGCGGTTGCGCTCCACCCGGCTCGGCGTGCTGCTCGGCTTGCTCCTAGCGGTGCCCCTCGCCGGCGCCGAGGCACCCGACGAGCCGGAAGAGCCGGACTTCTTCTTCCTCACCGGCGGCCCCTACACGCAGAAGAAAAACTCCCCCCAGATCATCTGGGCCAACCAGTGGTTCCGCGACCAGAGCGGCGCGGCGCGCACGCGCGACTACACCGGCGCCGGCCGCTTCGAGTGGGGCCTGACGGAGCGGTTGGAAGTTGATTTCGAATTCGGCGCCCTCGCGATCCAGGAGCGTGTCGCCGGCACGGCCACTTTTGCCGAGCATGGCAGCGACGACCTGCTCCTCGGAGTCCGCTACCGGTTGCTGCGCGAGGCCGCGGCGCCCTTCACGCTCACGTTCGGCCCCCAGGTCATTGCCCCGGTCGCCAGCCGCCGCCGCGGCCTGGGCACGGGCCGGGTCAGCTACGCCTGGGACATGGCCGCGGCCAAGGACTGGGGAGGCCCCGTCTTCCTCGTCGCCTCGGTCAACCTGCGGCTCACGCCCGACGTGCCTTCCTTCCCCGACGGCTCGGGACCGGAGTTCGACCTCAGCGAAATCGGCTGGGGCACGGCGCTCGGCTGGCGCGCCCTCGAGCGCCCCGCGCCCGGCGGCGCGAACCACGACATCCACGTTCTACTCGAAGTGGGCGGCGCCCGCGCCGACGACATCGAGGAGGGCCGCCGCCTCCGCTCCACCCAGGTGCAGTTTGCTCCCGGCTTCCGCTACGGCTTCCTGAACCGCGCCGGCGCACTGGCCGAAATCGGCCTCTCCTTTCCGCTCGGCCTGACCCGTGCCGCCCCCGGCTGGGGCCTCATACTGCAAACGCAGTTCGAGCTGCCCTCGCTCTTTTGACGCTCCGCCCCCCTTGACGTCCACCGTATTAAGTGCGATTCATATTTGGTCTTAACCAGGGTTAACGTTCAAGCTTGGGGGAACCACCGATGAGAACGCCGGGACGCGTAGTAATTTTCACTCTTCTGGTGCTGGCGCTGGCCGCCGGCGCCCTCCTGGTAGCGCCGGGCCCGCGGGCCGCAAGCGAGCCGTCGGCGAGCGAGGCGCGCTCGGCCGCGGTCGAGGCCGCGCACCGCGCCCACCTCCCCGCCACCCGCGGCAGCCACCTCTACCAGTACGAACACCCCGGCCGGCGCCGCTTCGAGCCCGCCAAGGTCTACGACCCCACGCCGCCCCCACCCGGCCGCGCGCCCGACGGCGTGCGCGAGTACACGCTGGTGATTGAGGAGAACGTACCACACGAGGTCGCCCCCGGCGTCACCGTCCCGGCCTGGACCTTCAACGGCACCGTCCCGGGCCCGGTGCTGCGCGCGACCGAAGGCGAGGTTCTGCGCGTCAATCTGGTGAACCACGGAACTGTCCCCCACACCATTCACTTCCACGGCATCCATCCCGCCTCGATGGACGGCGTCTTCGAGCTGGTCCCGCCCGGCGGCTCGGCCATCTACGAGTTCGTCGCCCAGCCCTACGGCATCATGCCTTATCACTGCCATTCCATGCCCACCTCGCAGCACATCCACAACGGGCTCTACGGCATGGTCATCATCGACCCCAAGCAGGGCCGCCCGCCCATGCGCGAGCTGGCCATGGTGATGAGCGCCTTTGACCTCGACCGCGACGGCGAAGCCGACTTCTACGCCTGGAACGGCCGCGCCTTCCAGTATGCCGACCACCCCATCGAGCTGGACCGCGGCGAGCCGGTGCGCATGTACGTGATGAACATCTTCGAGGAAGCCATGGTGCCGCACATGCACGGCACGCTCTACCATCTCTACCCCAGCGGCACCTCGCTGCGGCCGAGCGAATACACCGACGTCAAAACGCTCAGCATCGCTGAGCGGGCCATCCTCGAGTTCCGCTACGACTTCCCCGGCACCTACATGTTCCAGTGCCATGTCACCGAGCACATGGAGCAGGGGCTGATGGGCTGGTTCCGCGTCGTCAACGGACCAGCGCAGGCCAAGGCCCACACGGGACACTGAGCCTTTCTCTGTGATCTCTGTGTCCTCTGTGGTGAAAAGTTTGTGAGCACCGCGGCACAAGCAGCGAAGACGAGTTCGATGCCGCGCCCCCTCGTCTGGGCGAGCGCCGTGATGCCCGTGTTGCTGCTCGCCGGCATCCTCTACCTGCTCTTCGCCCACGGCACCGGCCTCAGCCTCACCGCACCCGCGCCCATCGAGAAGCTTGAATTCGAGCGCGTCGTGCTGCGCCCGGGCTCGATCGAAGCCCACGTCATCAACACCGGCCCCGAACCGGTCACGCTCGCCCAGGTGCAAGTGGGTTGGACCTCTCGCGCCAGTTGGGAGTTCGAGGTCGCGCCGAGCGCGACCATCCCGCGCCTCGGCCGCGCCACCGTCCGCATCCCCTATCCGTGGACGCCCGGCGAACCCTACGAAATCGTCCTCATCACCACCAACGGCCTGCTCTTCGCCCACGAAATCGAAATCGCCGCCGAAACGCCGCTGCCCGACCGGCAGATGCTGGGCGCCTTTGCCCTGCTCGGCATCTACGTCGGCGTCATCCCGGTCTACTTGGGCATCCTCTGGCTGCCCTTCCTGCGCCGGCTGCCGCCGCAGTGGTATTTCTTTTTGCTCAGCCTCACGGCCGGCCTGCTGGTCTTCCTCGGCGTGGACGCGCTCGAAGACGCGCTCGAGCACGCCGCGCGCGTCCCCGGGCCTTTCCAGGGCGTGGCGCTCATCCTCATCGGCTTGAGCCTGAGCCTGCTCGGACTCTACGGCGTCTCCGGCTGGCTGAAAGGCCGGCGGCAGGCGAGCGAAGCCTCGAGCGCGCTCGTGCTGGCCTACTCCATCGCCTTCGGCATCGGCCTGCACAACCTGGGCGAAGGCCTGGCCATCGGCGGCGCCTACGCCCTGGGCGAGTTTGCCACTACCTTTCTGCTCGTCGTCGGCTTTATGGTGCACAACCTCACCGAAGGCGTGGCCGTGGTCGCTCCCGTTGTCCGCTCTCCCTTCAAGTGGACCCATCTCATCTGGCTCGGGCTGCTCGCCGGCGCGCCCACCATCCTCGGGACGCTGCTGGGCGCCTTTGCCTTCACCGCGCTCTGGGCCGTGCTCTTCCTTGCCCTCGGCGCCGGCGCCGTCTTCCAGGTAGTGATTGAAATCACCCGCCACCAGTTGCGCCAGGGCGGCTTCCCGTCGCTCGTGAGCGGCACGAGCCTCGCTGGCTTCGCCCTCGGCCTGCTGCTGATGTACCTCACCGGCCTCTTCGTCACCGTCTAGACTTCCCGCCCACGCTTTCCTTGACGCCGGAAGCGGCTCGGATAGAATCAGCGGCGCCTGCACAGCGGGTCGCAGGCCGAGGAGCCCGTGATGAAAAAAGCGCCCCGGAAAATCCTGGTCGGCCTCAAGCAAGCGGCGGATGCCGAAGAGCTGATCGGGCTGGCCGTGCACGTGGCCGCGACCGAGGCCCGCATCCAGGCGCTCTATGTCAACGAAATCCCGCCCGCCCTGCCCCTCGATGCGCGGGACGAGACGCTCGACGCTCCCGAACGCGCGGTAGCGAAAGCGGTAGAGCGCCTAGCCCGGCGCTTCAAGCGGCGCAAGCTCTCCCTACGGATCCTGCGCGCCCGCCACGCCGGAAAGACCATTGTCGAAGAGCTCAAGCAAGGCAAGTTCGACCTGGCCGTCATTGGCTACCACCACAAACGCTCACTGCAAGAATTGCTGCTCGGCACCACGGCCCAATACCTAGCCAAGCACACGCCCTGCGGGCTGCTGATGAGCATCCCACCGCGCCGCTAGGGGATCCGGTTTTCGCTTTTCGCTTTTCGTTTTTCGGATAGAATGACGCGCTTCTGCGACGGAGGCAGTCATGCCTGAGATCGAAGTGGGCCAGCCGGCGCCGGAGTTCGAGCTGCCCTGCGTAACGGGAGAAGAGAAAGGCACCTTCAAGCTGGCCGACCTGCGGGGCAAAAAGAACGTCGTGCTCTGCTTCTATGCGCTCGACTGGACGCCCACTTGAAGCTCAGAAATGCCCGCGCTGGAAGCGCGGAAGGCCGACTTCGCCGTGCGCCAGGCCCAGGTGGTGGGGCTCAGCGTCGACTCCGTCCCTTCCCACCTCGCCTGGCAGAAGCACCAGATCGGCACGCTTAGCTTTCCGCTCTGCAGCGACTTCTACCCCCACGGCGCCGTCAGCGCGCGCTACGGCCTGTTGCGCGAAGGCCCGCCCTTCCCCGGCATCTCCAACCGCGCCGTCATCATCGTCGACAAACAGGGCAAGGTGGCCTGGAAGAAGGTCTACGATTTGCCCGCCATGCCCGACGTCAACGAAATCCTCGAGGCCCTGAAGCCTCTCGCCTGACGCCAGCGGCACCCCTCGACTTCGCTCGGGGTAAAGGGGCCGCTGGGCTGAGCATATCCTCTAGAACTTCACCACCAATCCGATGCAGGCACTGGCGCGGGGTCAGGTCGTGAATGGCGCTTTGGGGTGTTGACGCTGGGTTAGCGGAGTCCTATGCTGAACGCATCGTCAGAGTCCAAAACGCAAATCCTGGCTTGGTAGCGTGCGCTCCTGCTCGAAGCAGGAAGGAGGAGGCCATGCTTCCTAGGGCGTTTCGGAGAAGGACCTTCCTTTCGCTGGCCTTGTTCTCGGCTACCGTTTCGGTAGCGGCTTCCCAAAACAGCCCCGACGGTCACAGGCGTTTCTACATAAATGACCGCATTGGCATCAAGATCCTCCTCCCGGCCGAATGGCAACTTACAAGCGAGATAAAGGGTCCTTCCAATCAGCCGCTCATCGTCACCCTAGGCCGCCCCGGAATACTTGTGCAAGTCACTCTCACTCGCGAAGTTCTGGAGGCAACCCCGGAGATTTACAAAAATCTCCTTAAGAGAAACTTTTCCCGACAGGTAGAAGACTACCGCGAGCTGGGCGAAGAAAAAGTAACCCAGGGGGGATTAGAAGGCAGCAAGATAGCCTTTTCCGTCAAGGCAAATAACGTCACGAATCGGATTTGGTTGCTGATCTTTTCCAAGGGTAACCAACATTACTGGATATCTGCAGCGGCTCCTGAGGAGTATTTCGACAGCTATGAGTCGACCTTTCAGGAAATGGTTGACTCCGTTGAGTTCCTCGGGCCGGCCAGTAAGGCTCCATCGGCGACGGAGGAGGCCGTTGGTTCGGCCAGGACATACTCGGGTACCACCGGCCAAATAACCTACTCCCCTGCGGCTGAGGTGGCACGACTTAGGGAGAGGGTGGCACAGAGTCCGGACGATTACCAGGCTCATATGGAGCTTGCTAACGCTCTGGACGATAGTGGCGATACCGATCCTGCCATCGCCGAATACAAGGTTGCCATCGCGCTGAATCCGGTCTTTCCCCTGGCCCACGGCAACCTAGGTGCTTCCTACATACGCAAAAAGGATTGGAAGGCTGCGGAGACGGAACTCCGGGAGGCGGTTCGGTTGGCGCCTGATTATTTCATGGCTCACTTCAGGCTCGTATATGTCCTCGTGTGGCTGGATGACCTGCAAGGGGCATTCAACGAGTACCGCGAAATCATAAGGATAGACCAAGAACAAGCCCGCAGTCTGATGTTTCAAGAGTTTCCCGCCCTCGCGCAGCAACCTGGAGTGCAGCAAGAAATCGCAAGCGCGCCGACGGATGCGGTAGCACACCTTTACATCGCCCTTCAACTTATTCGTCTGAAAAAGCCCTGCCGCAGCTGGATTCACCAACTCGATGAGGTACTTCGGATTGCCCCCCGATTTGCTTTCGCCCAACAACTGAGGAAAGAAGGTCGGCAGGGGTGCAAATAGCGCCGACAATACGCAGTGCCTGCGGCAGGCACGCAAAGGGTCTCAACGCTGACATTCTTCGCTCCACTCAGAATGACAACCGGACACCCTTCGTCAGGGCACGGCTTCAGCCGTGCCGAAAAGCGGCCCACCACGAGAGGGGCTTCAGCCTCTGAGGTCCGGCGGTTTCGCTTTTCGTCTTGTTCCCCGTCGCTCAGCTGTCTATAGTCTCGCTCAGGAGTGCCCGCCATGACCCTGCGCGAGCTGGTGGAGCGATACCTGGAGCAGGCAGGCAGCTTTGGCCGCGCCATCCATCTCTCCGAGTTCGGCCTGCCGCGCGAGGAACTTGAGCGCGAACTCTCCGCCTTCGAGGAGGACTACCAGATTAGCCGCTTCTTCCGCCTGACCCGCGAGCCCGAGCCGCCCGGCGGCGCCCCGCCCGGCGCGCCCTGGCTCTACACCATCAATGGCTTCGACTACTCCCACCTCGCGCTGCTGCCCGAAATCGAAACCATCCTATAAGCGGCGGGACACGCGCAGCTTGTCATCCTGAGCGAAGCGAAGGATCTCAACGAGCGGATTCTTTCTCCGACTGGCGCAGCGACTCCTCTCGGGCGGCGCGGAACTCGGCCGTGGGATGCCAGTCGAACGCCCGCTCCCAGTTGGCCGCTTTCCAGCCGCAGCGGAAGAGGTAGCGCGCCATCTGCTCGGCGCCCGACCAGTCCCAGTCGGGCCGGATTTCGTCCGAGGGCTGGTGATAGTCGCGCGCGATGTACTCCTCGACCTTCTGCCTGCCGTAGTCGGCGGGCTTGCCGATCACCTCCAGCCCGTTGTCGAAGTAGAGCGCCGGGATGCCGATCTGGGCGAAGCTGAACTGGTCGCTGCGGTAGAAGAAGCCCTGCTCGGGGAATTGGTCGGGCTTGAGCTGCAGCGCCATCTCGCGTGCCGCCGCCTGCGCCACCTCGTCGAGCTCCGACTTGCCCGAGCCAACCTGCACCATGTCGTTCGTCGGGCCGATGAGGTTCAGCCCATCCATGTTGATGTTGGCCACCGTCTGCGCCGGCGGGAAGAGCGGGTTGCGGGCGTAGTAGAGCGAGCCGAGCAGGCCGTACTCTTCTGCCGTGACGGCCAGGAAAACTTGGCTGCGCTTAGCGCCCGCGCCTTCCTGGCTCGCGCGCGCCATCGCTTCGGCAATCGCCAGCAGGCCGGCGACGCCGACGGCGTTGTCGGCCGCGCCGTTGTAGATGGCGTCGCCGTTGACCGGCTTGCCCACGCCCAAGTGGTCGAAGTGCGCGGTGTAGATGACGTATTCGCTCCTTAGCTTGGCGTCGCTGCCCGGCAGCACACCCACGACGTTGGGCGATTCGAGCCGCCGCAGCTTCTGCTCCATCTTCGCTTGCACGTTCAGGCCGAGCGGCAGCGGCTTGAACTCGCGGCTCGCCGCCACCTTCCGCAAGGCGTCGAGGTCCAAACCCGTCTGTGCCAGAATCTTCCGCGCCGCGTCCTCGCTCACCCAAGCCTTCAACTTCAATGCCGGCAGGTCGCCCGGCTGCTGCGGCAGCTCGAAGCGCTCGCCCGACCAGGACGACTGCACCACCTTGAAGGGATAGCCGGCCGAGGCCGTGGTGTGAATCAGGATAGCGCCGGCGGCGCCCTGGCGCGCGGCACTCTCGAACTTGTAGGTCCACCGGCCGTAGTAGGTCAGCGCTTTGCCGCCGAAGAGCTCGGGCTCTTCCGCGCTCGCCGGCGGGTCGTTGACCAGCATCAGCAGGATTTTTCCTTTCACGTCCGCACCCTTGAAGTCGTCCCAGCGGTACTCGGGCGCGATGATGCCGTAGCCGACGAACACCAGCTGGCCTTCCACTCCCACCTGCTCCTCTTCGGCGTCGGTGAAGGAGACGAAATCGTCGAAGAAGGTGAAGCTCTCCCGCCCGACGCGCAACTCGACCGTCGGCTCGACCTTCTTGCCCAGCATCGGCACGTTCTGGAAGTAGCTGCCCTTTGGGCCGGGTTCGAGGCCCAGCCGGGCAAACTGCGCCGCGATGTACTTCGCCGCCAGCTCGCTCCCCCGCGCGCCCGGCCCGCGCCCTTCCAGCAGATCGTCGGCCAGGAACTCGGTGTGGGCGCGCAGCAGGTCGGGCGAGATGGCCGCCTCCGCCTTCTGCACGGTCTTGTTGAGCTTCGGTCCCTGGCCGGACGCCGCCATCGCTCCCGTCACCAGCAGCACGACCGCCACCGCTGTTGCTCGTTTCATAGGCACGCTCCTCCCCCTGTTAGACCCGTTTGGGTTCTCTTCGGTTGCCGCTCGCTCGGACTCGGCGAGCGGCTACTTCTTGATGGGCTTGCCGACTTTCTCTTCCACCGACTTCACCGCGGCGGTGATGCGCCCGGTGCGCTGCTCGTAGTCGTCAATTTTCATCAGCGTGATGACCCGCTCGGTCTTCCCGCGCATAGCGGCGTGGCACTTTTTGGCCAGGTCCATCAACGGGTCCCAGTCGCCTTCGATTACTGTGCCGGTCGGCGTCAGCCGGTAGTCGAGCCCGCTGGCGTCAATCAGTTTCACGACGTCGGCCAGGTCGGCGCTGATCGACCGCCCTCGCCCCAGCGGAATCACACTCAACTCCATCAGCATAGTGCCCTCCTTGCGCAGGCGAGCATTATAGCAGCCGATAGAAGCTAAGGACGGAGTCGCCCTGGCGCAGGGTGCGGGTGCGGGCCAGGCGGCCGTAGCGTTCGGCGAACGGGTACTTGTGGAAGTGCTCAACGATGACGCGCGCCTCGGGCGCGAGGGCTCGCGAGTCGCCCAGGAAGCTGAGTGTCCGCTCATACTCCTCCGCCGCGGCGTAGGGCGGGTCAACGAAAACCAGGGCGAGCCTTGCGCCGCGCTGCTCGAGCTGTCGCAGTCCGGCGAGGACGTCGCCGGGCAACACTTCGCAGCCTTCCTCGACCCCCAACTGCTTCAGGTTCTGCGCCAGAACCCGCAGGGCCGGCCGGGCGCTCTCGAGGAAGTAAACAAACTCGGCGCCGCGGCTCAGCGCCTCGATTCCCACGGCACCGGAGCCGGCGTAGCAGTCGGCGAACACCGCGCCGCGCACCTCGGCGCCCAGCACGTTGAAGAGCGCCTCGCGCAGCTTGTCAGACGTCGGCCGTGTCTTTGCGCCCGGCAGCGTCTTCAGCCGGCGGCTCTTGAACTCCCCGGCAATGATTCTCATGAGCTTGAAACCTATTCGCCGAGCCCGGTGGCACCTGCCACCGGGAGACCTGATTCCCCCAGGGCGGTGCCTGGGGGCTCGGCGCGGTATTCTAAAGACCTCTTAGGCCACCTCGGCCAGGCGGTAGCGGCGCTGCCAGCGCTGGCGCAAGTAGTCGGCCGTGTCGGCAAAGCCGGCGGGCTGGGCGGCGGCGAAGTCGAAGGCGTCGCGCTTGGCCTGCTCAAGCAGCTCGTGGTCGCGCAGCAGATCGGCGATGCGGAAGTTCAGGTAGCCGTGCTGGCGCGTGCCGAGGAACTCGCCCGGGCCGCGCAGCTTGAGGTCGAGCTCGGCAATCTTGAAGCCGTCCTGCGTCTCGGTGAGGGTTTGCAGGCGATCGCGGGCTGGCTCGCCCACCTCCTCGGGCGTCATCAGGATGCAGGTCGAGGCGTGGCGGCCGCGCCCGATGCGCCCGCGCAACTGGTGGAGCTGCGCCAGGCCAAAGCGCTCGGCGTGCTCGATGACCATCACGGTGGCGTTGGGGACGTCGACGCCGACTTCGACCACGCTGGTGGCGACCAGAATCTGCGGCTCGCCGCGCTGGAAGGCCCGCATCACCGCCTCTTTCTCCTCGCCCTTCAGCCGTCCGTGCAGCAGCCCCACCTTTGCTAAAGCTCCGGTGGGCGGGCCGACGCGCAGGCCGCGGAAGACCTCGCGCGACAGCCGCTCGTACTCTTTCGTGGCGGCCTTCAGCTCCTGCTTTGACTCCTCGATTACCGGATAGACGATGTAGGCCTGCCGGCCGGCGGCTACCTGCCGGCGGACGGATTCCCAGACGCCCGCCGCGGCCGACTCGCGCACCCAGCGGGTCTGGATAGGGGTGCGACCGGGCGGGAGCTCGTCGAGCACGCTCATCTCCAGGTCGCTGTAAACGGCCAGGGCGAGCGTGCGCGGGATGGGCGTGGCGGTCATCACCAGCACGTGCGGCTGTGCGTCCGCCTCGCGTCCTTTGCGAATCAGCTCCAGCCGCTGCAGGACGCCGAAGCGGTGTTGCTCGTCTACGATGACCAGGCCGAGCCGGTAGAAGCGGACGTCTTTTTCCAGCAGGGCGTGGGTGCCGACGATGAGGTCAAGGTCGCCCTGGGCGAGCTCCTGGCGCGTCTCGTTCTTCTCGCGCGCCGGCAGGTCGCTCACCAGCAAGCCCAGCCGGTAGGGGGTGCGGGCGAAGCGCTGGCAGGCGTAGAGGTAGTGCTGCACGGCCAGGATTTCCGTCGGAGCCATCAGCGCCACCTGGCAGCCGTTCTCGACGGCGATGATCGCGGCTTCGAAGGCTACGATGGTCTTGCCCGAGCCGACGTCGCCTTGCAGCAGGCGGTTCATCGGCACCGGCTTCTGCAGGTCGTCGGCGATCTCCTTCAGCACGCGCTTCTGCGCCGCGGTGGGATGGAAGGGGAGAATCTTCTTGATGGCTTCGCGGATGGAGTCCTTGAGCTCGAAGGGGATGCCGCGGGCCTGCCGGGCGCGCTGGCGGCGCAGCACCAGGCCGAGCTCGAGGAAGAAGAACTCTTCGTAGATGAGCCGCTGCTGCGCCGGGGTGCGGAAGGCGGCGAGCTGATCGAGGTCGGTGTCGGCCTCGGGGAAGTGCGCTTGCTCCAAGGCGGCGCGCAGGTCGGGAAAAGCGTAGCGCTCGAGCAGAGGCTTCGGCAGCGGGTCGGGGAGCTGCGGCTCGAGCCGCTCCAGCGCTTCGAAGATGAGGCGGCGGAAGACGCGCGAGGTGATGGGCCCGGCAGCCTCGTAGATGGGGACGATGCGCCCGGATTCGGTCGAATCGGCTGGCTCGCGCCTCCCCGAGAGCACTTCGTGCTGCGGCTGCACCATCTGCAACTGGCCGGGGCGGTAGGGGTCTTCTTCCACCTTGCCGTAGAGCACAACGCGCTGGCCGGGACGGAAGACCCGCTGGAGGTAGTCGCCGTAGAACCACTTGGCGTACAGGATGCCGGTTTGATCGCCCACTGCCAGGTGGAAGACACGGCGGCGGCTGCGCCGGAAGCCCACCAAGCCTGCCGTGAGCACTTCAGCCTGCACACAGGTGATGACACCGGGCCGCAACTCGCCGATGGGCGTAAACCGGGTGCGGTCTTCGTAGCGGAACGGCAGGTAGTAGAGCAGGTCTTCGACCGTGGCCAGGGCTTTCTGCGCCAACTGCTGGGCGCGCCGCGGCCCCACACCGGGGACGGAAGCGAGCGGGGAGTCAAGCGACAGTACCATCAACCGCGCCACTATAGCACGAGGGGCGCAGCCCGATTGCTTCCGGCGAACGTGAGCAGAGGGCTGGTGAGAAAAAGACGGGTTGGCTATTCTCAACCGTGAGATGCGCTTCGAGTGGACGCGGCTGCGGGAGGCGCTGCTAGCGGTGCTGCTGGGCAACGCGGCCTACTTCTTTGTCCTCCTGCCCTTCCTGCCGGCGGCCTGGCAGCACCAACCGTTCCAGTTCGACCGCGGGCTCGCCCTCGACTTCGTCCTCTGCCTGGCGTTCTACCTTCTCCTGCGCGCCGCCGGTCACCGCCTGGTTTGACTCTCCGCTCGGCCGGGCAGTAGGATGCCAGATGACTATGCCGCGAGTGGGAAACTGGCGAAGCGCTTGTGCCGCGGTGGTGTTCTGCCTACTGGCAGCGGGCTGCGACGGCCCGATTGTCCATCGCAGCCCGGAAGCCCTCTACAGCCTCGCCAAAGAGCAGATCACTAACGGCCGCTTCACCCCCGCCACCGACACCCTGGCGCGCCTCGTGCGGGAAGCCCCGGAGAGCGAACCGGGCCGGCGGGCTCAAGTCCTGCACGTCGCCCTGTTGGGGGCGATGGCCCGCGGCTACCAGCAGGTCGGGGAGAGCTATCTGGCCGGCCATCATCAGGCCGCCGAGAAGCCCGAAGCGCCGGTGCTCCGAACCACGGCCATGGACTACTTCGGGCAGGCCCGCGGCCGCTCCCTCGAAATGCTGGAAGCGCTCGACAGGCTGCTCGCCCAGCAGGCAGCGGGCCCCTGGCGGCTCGACTTCCTGCCAGAAACCCTAGACGCCGCCAAAGCGCTCGGCCTGGTGGAGCACGGCCAAACGCTGGCGGACGAGGAGCTAGCGCGCGCCGAGCAGGAAGCCGTCCGGCGGGCGCTGGCCGAGCTGCTGGCAAGCCTGGTGGGAGCAGAAGGCGACGTCGAGGGGGCGCGGAGACGCCTCAGCGGGGGAGCGGCTGAAATCAACCCCGCCATCTTCTATCTGAAGGCAGCCGAGGAACTCGCCGGCCTGAGCCGCATCTATGAGAAGGAGGCGCTGGGCGACCAGCGGATGGCGCGGCTCTACACGGAGCGCGCCGCCGCGCTCGCCCGACGCGCGGGCGAGCTAGCTCGGGCCCGCGGGGACACGCGGCTCGCCCAGGAGAGCGACGTGCGGTTGCGCCACTACCAGGAACAGGCCCCGAAGCCGTAAAGAGGCGCCCGCACAGAGTGGGGCTCTTACCTTTTCTCCGGTGCAACGTCTAATGGGGTTGAGAGTCAGCGCTCGACACCCGAGATGGATAGCACCTGCTTGGAGCTGATTGGCCGAGTGCCCGCAGCGACTCCGCAGGACGAGTTGGGCCACGAGCACGCCCTGATTCTGCAGGCGCAGCGGGGCGACCGGGCGGCCTTCGAAGAGCTCGTCCGGCTCTACGAGTCCAACGTGCTGCGGCTGACGCTGCAGTTCGTGCGCTCGCCGGAGGAGGCGCGGGACCTCTACCAGGAGGCGTTCTTGAAGATCTACCGCTCGCTCCACCGTTTCCGGTTGCAGGCCCGCTTCTCCACCTGGGTCTACCGCATCGTGGTGAACGTCTGCCTCGACCACCTGCGGCGCACCCGCCACCGCCGCGAGGTTCAGCCAGGGAGCGATAATCCGAATGAGCCGGAGTTTTTCCAGGCTCTGCCGGAGGAGCGCCCGGAGCTCAACCCGGAGCGCGCCCTGCGCAGCCGGGAGATCGCCCAGCGGCTCGAGCAGGCGCTCGGGCGGCTGAGCCCGCGGGAGCGGCTGGTCTTCGAGCTGCGCCACTATCAGGGCTTGAAGCTGCGGGCCATCGGGGAGTACTGCGGCACGAGCGAAGAGACGGCCAAGAACTGCCTGTTCCGGGCCACGCAGAAACTGCGGCAGGAACTGAAAGAGATTGTCTAGTGAGGATGAAACGATGAACTGCAAGGCGATGGAAGAGAAACTCGTGCTCGACCTCTACGGCGAGCTGACGGCGGAGGAACGCGCCGCCGTCGAAGCCCACCTGAAGGGGTGTCCGCAGTGCGCAGCGACCGCTGCCGAGCTCGGCCGGCTGCGCGCCGCGCTCGACGCCCGGCCGCGCCGCGAACCCTCCCCCGAGCTGCTCGTTCACTGCCGCGCCGACCTCGAAGAGGCGCTCGACCGCGAGGCGAGCGGCTGGCGCGGGCTCATCCGGAGCTGGCTGGGGATGGCCCCGGGCCAGCCGGCCCTGCGCGCCGCCTCGGCGCTGGCCGTGCTGGTGCTGGGCGTCTCGCTCGGCTGGACGCTGCGACCCCAACTGGCCGGCCCCGGCGCCGGCTCAAACGGCCCCATGGGAGCCTGGACGGGCGCCGACCTGAGCGGCATGCGCATCAGCGGCATCAGCCAAGTGACCCCCGACCCGCAGACCGGCGCGGTGCGCATCACGCTCGATGCCGAGCGACGGCTGACGCTCCAGGGCTCGCTCGACGACCCGCGCATCCAGCAGGTGTTGCTTTACGCGGTGAAGAACTATGACAACGCCGGCATCCGCCACGACACGCTGGAGCTGCTGCGCAACCGCACCGACAACCCCACCGTGCGCGAAGCGCTGCTCTACGCCTTGCGGCACGACCCCAACCCGGGCGTGCGCCTGGGCGTGGTGGAGGCGGTGCGCGGCATGGCCTGGGGCCCGGATGTGCGCCGGACCCTGCTCGAAGCGCTGGAGCGGGACGACAACCCGGGGGTGCGGGTGGCGGCGATTGACATCCTGACTGAGCACGCCGACGAACAAGTGCTGCCGGCCCTCGAGCAGTTGGCCCGCGAAGACCGCAACCCCTACGTCCGGCTGAAGTGCACCAACGCCGTCCGCCAGCGCGCGCAGGAGGAGTTCTAGGCGATGCGACTGGCTTTTTCGCTGCTGCAGTTGGCTGTCCTGCTGGGGGCAGCACTCATGCCGTTGAGGGCGGAGAACGAGCCCGCTGCGCCGGTCACGCCCGCGACCGAGGCGGAACCCACTCCGGAACCCCAGGTCGCCCCTCCGACGCCGGCGACTCCTCCCACGCAGCCCTACGTGCAGCGCGGGACCATCGCGCGGCAGAAGAAGGCCTGGGTGGAGGAGCTCACCTGCGGGGCGCCGGTGCGCGAAGGCGGGCGGCTGGTGGTGCGGGCCTCGATGGGACGGGTGACGGTGAAGCCCGGAACGGGTGACCGGGTGGAGTGTCGTGTCCGCCTGGAGGCCTACACCGCCGACGAGGCCGCCGCCCGGCGCTTCCTCAGCAGCTACGAGTTGAGCCTGCGCCCGCTGAACGGCGGCGGGGTGCAGTTGAGCGGACAGTTCCCCTACCTCCGACCAGCCGGAGTTTCGATTGAGGTCCGCGTGCCGCGGCGCTTCACGTTGGACCTGGAAACCGGCGGCGGCCCCATCACCGTGCACCAACTGGAAGGGGAGCTGCGCGCCGTCACGGCAGCAGGCGACATTCGCGCTGGAGAGGTCAAGGGGCCGGTGCGGGTGGAAACGGCGGGCGGGTGCATCACGCTGGGCAACATCGGTGGCCGCACGGAAGCCCGCACGGCCGGCGGCAGCATCCACGTGGGCAACGTGGAGGGCGAGGCGGTGCTCGAAACCAGCGGCGGCGAGATTGTCACCGGGCGCATCCGCGGCTCGGTGCGGGCCGCCACGGCCGGCGGCGACGTCCTGATCGGTGGCGCTGATGCCGATGTCGTCACCCAGACCGCCGGGGGCAGCATCCGCATCGGCGAGGCGGGCGGGAGCGTGCGCGCCGAGACGGCCGGCGGGAGCATCCGCCTGGAAGCGGCACGCGGCCCGGTGCGGGTGCAGACGGCGGGCGGGAGCATCGATGTCTTCCAGATTCTGAGCGGGGTCGAGGCGGTGACGGTGGCGGGGCGCATCCAGGCATTGATTGCCGCCAGCCGCGACAGCTTCCGCGCCTCGCGGCTCGAGACCTCCTTCGGGGATGTGGAGGTCTACCTGCCGCCCGACCTACCGCTGACTGTGGACGCGCAGATCGTCCAGGCCAGCGGGCACATCATCTCCGCCGACTTTCCTCTGCAGCTCAAGACCGACCGCAGCGGCTACGGGCCCGGGACGGTGGAGGGACGAGGTGAGTTGAACGGCGGCGGCGAGCTGCTGCGCATCCGCACCGTGGCCGGAAACATCCTGATTCGCCGGCTGGAGCCGGGGTTGCGGCAGCGGCTGGAAGAGCGCCAGAAATGGCTCAAAGAGCAGTGGAAGAAGCACCGCGAGACGCGACCCAAGCACGAAGAGGAGTTCGAGCAGGAAAAAGAGTAGCGAGTCCGCACCCGGGAGGCGTTCCGTGAAGACTCGAAGGCAACTCTGGCTGGTGTTGAGCCTGGTGGTGCTGGCCGCCGCAGCGGCAACGGCTCCGGCGCAGGAGCTCTGGACGGCGCGCTACCCGCTGTGCGCGGGCGGGCAGGTGACAGTGGCCAATGTGCAGGGCTTCATCCGGGTCGAGGGCTGGGACCGGGCGGAGGTGGAGATTGTGGCACTGAAGAATGCGGAAGAAGGGTTGGGGCGCTTTCCCTCCGTCGAAGTAGGCGTCGAACACAGCGAGGAAAGCGTGGACATCCGCACGTTCTATCCTGCCGACGGAGCGCCTGCAGTCCAGATGGACTATCTCC
>JACPRL010000148.1 GCA_016189965.1 Acidobacteriota bacterium
CCCGCGCCCTTTTTCTCCTCTTCGGGCCCTTCAAACGAAACCGTGGCGAGGGGCTGGCGGAAGAAGCTTGCGCCTACGGCCCAGGTCAGCGTCTTGCCGTCGTCGGCCCAGGCGAAGTAGTCGGCGCCGACCTCGGTGAGTTTTTTCACCGGCACGGCGGCTTGGTTGACGTTGATCCTCGGGGCCGGCCCGCCCACCAGCGGCACCACAGCGAGATAGAGCTGGTTCTGCACGTGCGCCAGTACCCAGCGGCCGTCGGGACTCAGGCGCGCGTCCATGGCCGCCACCGGCTCTTCGTGGAAGAAAAATCCCCTGCCGACGACCTTGACGTGCTCGCGGCGGTCGGTGCCGTCGAAGCGCAGCGAGACCAGGCCCTGGCCACCGCCTTCGGCGTAAAAGCCGAGGCCGTAGATGTAGATGCGGTCCTTCTCGTGAGTGAAGTGCGGCTTGCCCAGCCCGCGCGCGGGACTGATGAGGTTGGCGTCGCTGCCCTCGCCCGCTGCGGGCGCGGCCGGGAGCCAGACGAGGTCAAGCGGGATGCGCGGCTGGCCGATGAACTCGTTCAAGGACTCGATACGCATGGGCCGCGAGCCACGCAGCAGCACGATGCGCTCGCCGTCGGGCGACCAAACCGGGTCGGCGTAGAACGCTGCCGTGCACGTCAGCCGCACCGGAGCGCTGGCGGCGTCGGACCGCACTTTCCACACGTGGCCGCCTTCGACCGACCAGGAGACGTAAGCGAGCCACTTACCGTCGGGCGACCACGCGGGCTGGAACTCGCGGGCTTCCGCCGAAGTGACGCGCCGAGGCGCGCCGCCGGGAAGATCCATCGTGTAGATGTGCGTCAGTGCGGAAAACGCCAGGCGCTTGCCATCGGGCGATTGCGAGGGGTGCATGATCAGTCGCGCGCGCACCGGACCTTCCTCGATGCGGAAGGGGAAGTGCAGCCGCGGGCCCAGCTCCTGCGAGACCTGCGCGGTGAAGGGAACCTGGCGTGCCTCGCGCGTTGAGAGATTCACGCGGTGGATCTTCCCGCCGTAGGAAACCACAATCTCGGTGCTGTCCGGGGTGAAGGCGTAGCCAGGCAGGAGGTCACGCGTGCGCCAGGATTCCTGATCGTCGCGTTGTACAGGGTAGACAAGCCAGTGGTCCTCGCCGGTCTGGAGGTCCCGGACGCGCAGGCCGGTCTGGGTTTCGTAGCGCGTGCCGTAGACGAGCTTGGTGCCATCGGGCGAGAGCAGGGGCCGCATCGCGCTGCCGAGCGCATTAGTGATGACGTCTTCATCGCCGGTGACCCACTCACGCCGAGCGATTTGCCAGTAAGGAAATCGGAAAAAAGCGTCACCAAAAGAGCTGCGAACCCGTTTGGCATAGTAAAGATGGCGCCCATCAGGCGAGACCACCGCGCCCACCGCGCTGTGCTGCTCTAAGACCGGCGTATCGGGCTTGGGCTTTGCTTTGGTGATCTGCACGCCCGAGCCGCCCTGCAGGTGGTACATCCAGAGCTCGAACGTCCAGATAAACTCGGGATACCGTGACACCACGACGTATTCGCCGTCGGGTGTCCAAGTGGGCGAAATGAACCGGCTCTGCCCCTCCTTGCTCAATTGCCTGGGTTCAGTGCCGTCGGCTTTGGCCACCCAAAGGTTCTCAGCTCCTTCGCGGTCGCTCACGAAGACGATCAGTTTGCCGTCGGGGGAGTAGCGCGGCTGGCTGTCAAAGGCCATTCCGCTGGTGACGCGGGCGGCTTCGCCGCCTTCGATGGGCAGCGTGTAGAGGTCGCCCAGCAGCTCGAAGACGATGGTCTGGCCGTCGGGCGCGACATCGAGCGAAAGCCAGGTGCCCTCGTCGGTCGTGAACTCGAGCGTGCGCTCCGGCTTGAGCGGCAGGCCCTCTTCCTTCTTTTCCTTCTTGTCTTTGGCCTCGTCTTTCTTCTCCGCGGCTTCTTGGGGCGCGCCGCTGGCGCCGACCGCCGCCAGCGCGACCACCAGGCAAAAGACCCCGACCCACTTCCATCCGAGCTTGGGCTGCATTGCTTTTCCCCTTTCGTCGGAACGCTGAGTCTCTTTGACGTTCAAAAAACGGAGGCCGCTGCCTCGAGCCTACAACTGCCCCAGGCGCTGCTTGCGGGCGATGGCCTGGATGGCGGTGATGGCGACGACGTTGACGATGTCGTCGGCCGAGCAGCCGCGCGAGAGGTCGTTGGCCGGCTTCTCGAGCCCTTGGAGGATGGGCCCGAGGGCGACCGCGCCGGCCAGCCGCTCGGTGAGCTTGTAGCCGATGTTGCCGGCGTCGAGGTCGGGGAAGATGAGCGTGTTGGCGCGGCCAGCCACGGGGCTGCCCGGCGCCTTCGAGCTGCCGACGCGAGGGATGAGCGCGGCGTCCACTTGCAGCTCGCCGTCGGCCGGCAGGTCGGGCTTCCGGGCCTTGATGATTTCGAGCGCCGTGCGGACTTTCTCCACCCGGGGGTGTTCGGCGCTGCCCTTGGTGGAGAAGGAGAGCAGGGCCACACGTGGCTCAGCTTCGAGAAAGGCGCGGGTGTTTTCGGCCGTCTGGAGGGCAATCTCGGCCAGTTGCTGCGGGTTGGGATCGGGCAGCACGCCGCAGTCGGCAAAGAGCAGCGCGCCGCGCACGCCGAACTCCGGCCGTGGCAGCACCATCAGGAAGAAGCTCGAAACCGTGGACCACTCCTTCGCCAGCCCGATGCACTGCAGCGCCGCCCGCACCGTTTCCGCCGTGGTGTTGGCGGCGCCGCCCACCGAGCCGTCGGCGTCGCCGGCGGCCACCATCAGATCGGCGAAGTAGAGCGGGCGAGCGGCGATCTGGCGCGCCTCCTCTTCCGTGACGCCTTTGGCGCGGCGGCGCTCGAAGTAAAGGCGCGCATAGGCGCCAAGCTTGTCGCTCGCCGCCGGGTCGAGCACCGCGACGCCGCGCGCCTCGACCGTGCCGGGCTTGCCCAGCACGGTGATGCGTGCGAAGCCTTCGCGCGCGATGCGCGCCGCTGCCTCCTGCACGCGCGGGTCGCTGCCTTCGGGCAAGACGATGTGTTGCGGGTGGGCGCGGGCGCGGTCCTTCAACTTTTGCAGGATGTCCATCGGCCTCCCTGGCGAAGGGCGGCAGGATAGTCTGCCGGGCGGCTGGCGTCAACCCGAGTCGGTTAATCGTTGACTCGTTGATCTGTCAGAGGCGGGCTTCTCTAAGCGTGGTTGCTGCGGCGGGCGTTGGCGCCGTTGCCGGACGACCGCCGTCGCGCTTCAATCCCCAGGCGCTTGATTTTCTGGTTCAGCGTGGAAAGGGGGATTTGAAGCATCTTGGCGGCGTCGGTTTGGGAGCCGCCGGAGCGGTCGAGGGCGTCGAGGATGATGCGGCGCTCGTAGTCGTCCACGATGTCAAACAGGGAGCGGTTCTCCCGGGGCGCGTGGCCGAGCAGGTGGGGCCGGGCGATGTCATCCGGCAAGAGGCCGGCGTCCATCTCTTCTCCGGAGGAGAGGACGACGGCGCGCTCGACGGCGTTCTCGAGCTCGCGCACGTTGCCTGGCCAGGTGTAGTCCATCAGCAGTTGCAGCGCTTCCGGGGTGAAGCGCCGCGGCGTCCTATTGTTCTCCCGGCAGTATTTCCCCACAAAGTGGTCAATCAACAAGGGGATGTCTTCGCGGCGCTCGCGCAGCGGGGGCAGGTGGAGAGCAATGACGTTGAGACGGTAGTAGAG
>JACPRL010000155.1 GCA_016189965.1 Acidobacteriota bacterium
CCGGCTTGGCCGGCGGCTGGGGCAGTTCCATCAGCAGGGGCTCGCCGGTGGTCCAGTCGTAGCGGTCGGACTCAGCGTTGGGGCGCTTGTTCCATCGGGACAGTACGCTATAGCTGACGCGCAGCCTCTCTACCTTCTCATCCACCTGCAGAAGGACAACCGTGTGGTGCAGGCCGAGGATGGAGGCCTTCTCCGGATTGGAAGGGTCGCGGCGGAAAAACCAGCCGAAGCGGTTGGAGGTCTCGATGTAGGCGAACTGGTAGTGGACGACCCGGGGCGGAAACAGGTGTCGGAAAAGGATTCCCAATCCGGCCGCGCCGGCGGAAAACCTCCCCGCGAAGGCACTGCCGGGAAAGAACGGGGTCATGAGGTTGCTGAGTTCCCCCAGCGCCGAGGCGACCTGGGTGGGGAGGCGCTCCTTGGTGCCGGCTGCGGTTTCGCTGGGGATCAGGGCCAGGACACGCACCATCTCCCGGGTGCACTCCTTGGCCGGGATGGCCGCCTTGCACACCGGTGTCAATTCGACCGCCACGTCCATCCATTCGGCATCGCGGTCTTCGTAGAGCACGCGTTCAATGTAGCGCTGCGCCTTCTCGTCCTTTGTCTTCTCGTCCTTTATCACGGGGACGAACAGGGGCGAGGCGGAAATCTGGAAGTAGAGCGAGGGGAAGCGGTATGCCTTGTTGATGTCCTCGGCGAGTTTCTTGAGCCCGCTGACGTCGCTCAACCCGGGCGGAACGAAGGGCACCCCCAGCGGCCCCCAGTTGGTGTGGACGTTGACGGAGACATACGTGGTCACCTTGTCCAAATCGTCCGGGTGCGCAGGCGGCAAGTGAGCTTTGGGGCTGACCTGCGACGGCAAGGCCTGCTCGGGTGGTTGGGCCGCGGCGTGGCTTCCGATTCCCAGCAGAGCAGTGCATACCAGGATGACACCGACGTAGACCATGCTTTTCTTCATACCAGGGTCCCTCCGAGGGGTTTGAGCTGGACTGCGGAGAGGAACCGCCGGATGCAAGCGGAAGCCTGGGCCGTTGGCCTACGGCCCCCAGCCGCTTCCTGCAGCCTACTCAGTTGGGGCGCCGTCGGGTACTGTACTGCGGTACAGGAAAAAGGACAGGTAGAACAGGTCAGGACTACTAACTGATGCCGAAGTAGGGAACCCACTTGGCGGCCAACTCGTCGCGCGAATTGACCTGCAGCTTGGTCAGGATGTTGGAGACATGGAACTTCACCGTGCGCTCGCTGATCCCGATGATTTCGGCGATCTCCTTATTGGAAAACCGCCGCAGCAGGAACTCCATCACCTGGCGCTCGCGCTTGGTGAGCGAGAGGCGGAGGGCGGACGCGCGCCGGGCGGCGTCAATCCGCATCCAGCGAATCACCACCGGGGCGGGAAACCAGAGCTGCCCGCTCGCCAGTTGCCGCACCGCCCGCGGCAGGTCCTCCTTGTAGTTGTCGTAGCCCACCAGCCCCCACACGCCCCGGAAGAGCCAGCGCAAGCACTCGCTCTCATCCGAGGGGAAGGCCACCACCAGCGGGCGCATCATCGGGTAGCGCAGGCGGGCCATCGTCAGCAGGGCCTCTACCGAGGCCGATTCGCTGTCGAACACGCCCACCTGGAACTGGTCCTTCTTCTGCGCCAAGCGGATGTCCTTCTCCGCTGACAGGACGCGGGCGTACTGGGCCCCTACGACGGGATGAGAGGCGAAGATGCGGACAGTGATGGAACTCATCGCCGGGAGTCAAAACGAGAAGCAGCAGTGTTCACTTCGACAGACGCAGAGTATCTGCGTCGCGGTTCAGGGGCCATCCTTGCACGGAAGATAGGGTGTGCAAGCAAGACTGTCAAGGGAAAACCGATGCGCGCCCCGGCAGCCGTTTGCGGGTCGGCTCGGCCCCAGGCTAAAATTTCCCTATGGCGTTTGAGCCGTGGCGCGAGCTGGGCAAGCTATTGCTCGTGTTTGGCGCCGTCTTGGTTCTTCTGGGAGCCCTGCTGACGCTGGGGCCGAAGCTGCCCGGCCGCCTGGGGCGCCTGCCCGGCGACATCATCCTCCGCCGCGACAACTTCACCTTCTACTTCCCGCTGGTGACCTGTCTGCTCCTGAGCGTTATACTCTCGCTCATCTTGTGGCTGCTGGGGCGGTTCCGCTAGCCAAGGAGAGGGCGTGGCGCAACAGGGGCAACTCGGGCTGGTCCCCGAACGCAAAGTCTGGACGGTCAGCGAACTCACCGCGCAGGTGCGCGACCTGCTGGAACGCGCCTTCCGCGACCTCTGGGTGCAGGGCGAAGTCTCCAACTTCCGCCTCTCTCCCTACGGGCACTACTACTTCACCCTGAAGGACGAGCTGGCCCAGCTCCGCTGCTTCGTGCACAAGAAGGACGCGCGCTTCCTGCGCCTCGAGCCCCAGGACGGCCTGGCGGTGACCGTTCGCGGCAGCTTGAGCGTCTACGAGCAGCGGGGCAACTGCCAGCTCCTGGTCAGCTACCTCGAGCCCGTGGGCGTCGGCGCCCTGCAACTGGCCTTCGAGCAGCTCAAGGCGCGCCTGGCGGCCGAAGGACTGTTTGCGCTGGAGCGCAAGAAGCCTTTGCCGATGCTGCCGCAGCGCATCGGCCTGGTGACCTCGCCGCGCGGCGCCGCCATCGCCGATATGATCCGCGTGCTCGAGCGGCGCTACGAAAACCTTCACCTGCTGCTCTACCCCGTGCGCGTGCAAGGGGAGGGCGCGGGCGAGGAGATTGTCGAGGCGCTCGGCTACTTCAACCGAGCGCAGGCCGCTGACGTCATCCTGCTGGCCCGCGGCGGCGGCTCGCTCGAAGACCTCTGGGCGTACAATGAAGAAAGCGTCGCCCGCGCCATCGCCGCCTCGAAGATTCCCGTCATCACCGGCATCGGCCATGAGACCGACTTCACCATCGCCGACTTCGTCGCCGACCTGCGCGCCCCGACGCCCTCGGCCGCCGCCGAGCTGGTGGTCAGGAGCAAGGAGGAGTTGAAGGAGCAGCTGCGCGGGCTGGAGACGAAGCTCGGTCAGCTCTTGCGCTACCGCGTCCTCGACGCTCGCCACCGCCTGGGCGAGTTGCGCGCCGCAGTCGGCTGGCGCCGCCTGCAAGCGCTGCTGCGAGAGCAAGCACAGCGTGCCGACGAGCTTTCCGGGCGGCTCCTGCAAGCGTTGCGCGACCACGCCCTCGAAAGTCGCCAGCGATTGGCGCTGGCCCAGCAGCGGCTGCGCTCGCTCGATTTGCGCGGGCTGCTGGAGCGCCACCGGCTGCGGCTTGCCCAGCAGCGGCACGAGCTCGGAGCGCGGCTGCGGCTGGTCACGCTCGCGCAGCGCAAGCGGCTGGAGACGCTCAGCGCCGCCCTCGTGCAGTTGAGCCCACTCAACGTGCTGGAGCGCGGCTACGCCATCGTCTTCGACCGCGAGGGGAAGGTCGTCAAGAGCGCTGCCGCCGTGCGGGTCGGCGACCCTGTCACCGTGCGGCTCCACCACGGCCGGCTCGAAGCCGACGTGAAGAAGAAAGAAGTGGAGTGACCGTGTAAGGAAACGGTTCGACGACTCCTCTCGACCCAATGGCCGACTTCGACTTCATTACCGAGCGCCTGGCGGTGGGCGGCGGCATCTGGACGCCAGAGAACTTCGAGGCAATCATCCGCGCCGGCATCACTCACATCATCAACACCCAGATTGAGTTCGACGACAACTCGCTGCGACTGGGCGGCCTCGCTGCAGCCCGATTCGGGAGCAATCATGAGCCGGAAATCCTCTGGCTGGCGATGGACGATGATTTCGGGCCCAAACCGGCGGAGCTCTTCTTCCGCGGCGTCCGCTTTGCGCTCGAGGCGCAGGTGCGGCCCGAGGCCCGCCTGCTGGTCCACTGCGCCAGCGGCATCCATCGCGGGCCGATGGTGGCGCTGGCGATTCTGCGCGTGCTCGGCTACGCGCGTCACGATGCCGTGCGGGTCATTCTCACCCGGCGGCCCCAGGCCGACTTCCCCGACGTCTACCTCGACTCCGTGGAGGCCTTCTTCGCCGAGTGGGAAGCCCGGTAATCCCGCTTGTCTGCAGTCAAACCGCTTGCTCTGAGCCGCGCGGCTGGCTAGGATGACGGCGACTTCCTGCCGGGGTCATGGCCAAGCGCGCACTTGAACACGTCCGCCGGATGCGCGGCGGCGCCCAAGCGCACCTGCTGCGCTGCGCCGACGCGGCCTACTACGTGACCAAGTTCCAGAACAACCCGCAGCACGTGCGCATCCTGGCAAACGAACTGCTAGGAGC
>JACPRL010000149.1 GCA_016189965.1 Acidobacteriota bacterium
ATGTTGGCGTTGAGCGTGCTGCCCGTGACGGTCAGTGTCCCTGCGTTGCGGATGGCGGCTCCCGGGCCGCTGAAGGCCTGGTTCGAGGAAAAAATCGAATCGGTAATGTTCACCGTCTGGGTGTTGGAGAGCGCGCCGCCGCCGTTGCTGCCCGTCGAGGCGTTCCGCGCGAAAGTGGACGAACTGATGTTGGCCGTGGCCGCCGGACCGCACGCCGTCACCGCCAGGGCCCCGCCCTCCGTGGTGGCGCTGTTGTCGTTGAAGGCGGTGTTGGAAATATTCGCCGTCCCGCCGCAGTGGATACTGCCGCCTCCTGTCGCCGCCGTGTTGCGCGCCACCGTGCTTCCGCTGATGGTCAGCGTGCCGAAGACGAAGAGGCCGCCGCCTTGGTCGGCGGTATTGTTGCTCACCGTGCTGTTGTTCAGGGTCAATTGGCCGGCGACCATCGTTCCGGTCGAAGCGCCACCGCCCCGCGACGTCCCGGCGCTATTGGCGGTGAGAACGCTGTCGTTGAGCGTCACGGCCGTGCCGCTGATGAGAATGCCCCCGCCTTCGACCCCTGAGCCGCCCCGCACCGTCACGTCGTTCAGCGTCAGGCTGCCCGCGTCCACCTGAAAAATCCGGAACGACATTGCAGCCATAGGGGCACGCTCGATAGTGGTGGTGGCGGCGCCGGCACCTTGAAGGATGATGTCGCTGGTGACAATCGGCAAGCCGTTGCTGGCGTTATCCGGCGCCGTCAAGGTGTACTTGCCGGCCGGCAGCACGATGGTGTCCGAGCCGGCGGTGGCGCCGCTGCAGCCGTCGACGGCCGAGTCCGTATTGGCCGCTTGAATGGCTTCGCCCAGCGTGCAGTTGCCCGCCCCGCCGGGACTCTGGGCGGTGGAGTTGACGTTGATCGTCCCCGCTCGCGCCCCGGGCGCCCACACCAGTCCGCTCAGCAGGGCAACCAGGATGAAGAACCGTCGGACCCCTGACAACACTCCCCTCCACTCTCTCGCCCGCTGCGCGAAGAGCGAGCGGCGATGGTAGAGTTTGGGGCCGGAGAATGTCAAGAACAGCTTGCGGACTTCGGTTGAAAACCGTGCAACGTGCCTCGTGCACCGTGCAACGAGAGGGAGTCCCGAAGCCCGATGCACGTTGCACGAAGCCCGTTGCACGAGTCAGAAGAGCACTGGTGTAGGGTGTCGCGCCGCCGTAGAATAGGCCGAGGGGCGTTACGATGAGCAGCGGTCTCACCGCCAGCACCTCGACCGTTCATCGCTATTTCGAGATTTCACTCTTTCTGCTGGTGACGGTCGGGTTTCTGGCCCTGGCTTCGACCGGGCGCCTCGACCTCTTCACCACCCTCGTGGTGGCCGGGGCGCTGGCCGCGAAGTCCCTCCGCTACCGGCGCCGCCAGGAGCCGGAACTCTCCGCGGGCACGGTCAAGACGCTGACCATTCTCTACTTCCTCGTCTTCCCCCTCGACTTCGTGCTCTCCGGGGCGTGGCCCGACGGGCTGCTGCCCTCGGTCACCCGGCTGGTCCTCTTTCTGGCGGTGGTGCGAATCTTTTCCGCCCGCACCAACCGCGACTACCTCTTTCTGACGCTTCTGGCCTTTCTCGAAATCCTGGCCGCGGCCACACTGACGGTCGACACTACCTTCCTAGTCTTCTTTTTCCTCTTTCTGGTGGCGGGTATTTCGACCTTCGTCAGCTTCGAAATCAAGCGCGGCACAGAAACCGCGCGCGCGGCGGCGCCGGCGCCGGGCTCGACGCTGGGACGGCGGCTGGAGCGCTCGCTGCTCGCCACCTCGCTCTCCGTGGCCATCTCCACCCTGATTCTCTCCACCGTGTTCTTCTTCATCCTGCCGCGGGTCACCACCGGCTACCTGAGCGCCTACGGGTTCCAGCCCGAGCAGATCAGCGGCTTCTCCAACGAAGTCGCGCTGGGCGACATCGGCGCCATTCTGCGCGACCCGCGGGTGGTGATGCGGATTCGCGCCATCGAGGACGAGCCGCGGCAGCTCGAAGGGTTGAAGTGGCGCGGCATTGCTCTGAACCGCTTTGACGGGCATCGCTGGTACCGCACCGGGGGCCGCCCGCGGGTGCTGCGCCCCTTCGGCGAAGGCCGCTTCGCCCTGCCCACCGAGGCGTTGCGGCCGGCGCTGCCGGCTGGCCGAGGCCGACGATTGGCCTATCGGGTTCTGCTCGAGCCGGTCTCGATGGACACGCTCTTCGCCGCCAGCGTGCCGGTTCTGGTGGACGGACGGTTCCGGCTGCTGGCCCAGGACGATACCGGCTCGATCTTCACGCTGCGGCCGAACTTCACTCAAGTGGGCTACGACGCCGTCTCCGATGTAGCGCGGCCATCGGCGGAGCTGCTGCGCGCGCTGCCGGCGAGCTACCCGGCCGAGATGGAGCGAGAGTACCTGCAACTGCCGCCGACAGACCCGCGCGTTGCCGAGCTCAGCCGGCAGGTGACGCAGCCGTTCAACAACCCCTACGACAGAGCGCTGGCGCTCGAGCAGCACCTCCGGACGCGCTACGGTTATACGCTCGAGCTGCCCAGCGCGCCCGAAGACGACCCCATTGCTTCGTTCCTCTTCGAGCGCCGCGCCGGCCACTGCGAATATTTCGCTTCGGCCATGGCGGTGATGCTACGCAGTCTGGGCATTCCGGCGCGGGTGGTGAACGGGTTCCACACCGGCGAGTTCAACGAGGTGGGCGAAAACTACATTGTGCGGGCCAGCAATGCGCACACCTGGGTGGAGGTGTACTTCCCGGAGGCGGGCTGGGTGGAGATCGACCCCACCCCGCCCGACCCCAACGCCCCCGGGCGCACTTGGTTGACAGCCTTCGGACACTACTACGACGCCTTCGACCTCTGGTGGGACGAGTGGGTCATCAACTATGACGAAGGCCACCAGTGGCGCCTGGCGCTGGAGCTGCGACGCACCCTGGCGCAGAGCCGGGACGCTCAATTGTGGTTGCGACAGAAACGCCGGGAGCTGACCGCGGAGATGAACCAATTCGGCGCGCGTCTCATCGCCAGCCCTTACACGCTGCCAGCCGGCCTCCTGCTGGCGCTGGCGGGGATAGGCGCGCTGCGGGGGCGGGAGCTGGCGCGCTGGCTGCGCACGTTATGGCTGCTGCGCCGCGGCAACGGCCGGCCGTTGAAGGCAGCCGAGGCGACCCTGCTCTACGAACGCCTGCTCGCCTGGCTCCGCCGCCAGGGCTTCCGGCGGCAGCCAGGGCAGACGCCGCTCGAGTTCGCCGCGTCCCTCTCGCCGTCCGTGCTGGCGCGCCGGGTGGCGGAATTCACCCAAGTGTATAACCACGTGCGCTTCGGGCAGGCGGCGCCGGGCGGCCAACTGGTCGAGCTCTTCGAGCGCGTACGCCGCTGGAAGCAGGACGCCGAGGCCCGGCCAGTCTAGCGGCCGGATGTGCTAAGATGGGCGAGAGATCCCGATGAACTGGCGTTGTCCCACCTGCAAGCGCGCCACCGATTCCGCGCTCGACCCCGATTTCCCCTTCTGCAGCGCCCGCTGCGGCTTGCTGGACCTGGGGAACTGGGCCGACGGAAAGTACGCTGTGAGCGAACCGCTACCCGCCACCGGACCCGACGCGACTTCTCGCGCCCATGATGAACCGCCCGTCGGCTCCTGAAGCGCCGGTCGCCACCAGCACTTCGGCCAGCCGCGCCGGCGTGTGGCTGGCGAGCGGGTTCGGCCTGGGGCATGTGCCGGTCGCGCCCGGGACGGCAGGTTCGCTGGCGGCCGTGGTCGTTTTCGGGCTACTCTACTTCGGGCTCGACGCCGGCACGCTCCAGATTTTCTACCTGCTGGGGCTGACGGGACTGGCACCGCTGGCGCTGTGGAGCAGCGAGCAGGCGCTCATCGCTTGGGGCGGGCACGACCCGCAAGCCGTCGTGATCGATGAAATCCTCGGGCAGTGGCTGGCCTGCGGTGCGCTGGTGGTGGCGACGATGCTGCCCACAGCGGCCGCCACGGCGCGCGCCGGGTGGAAATATCTGCTGGCAGTCTTTATACTTTTTCGGGCATTCGACGTGCTCAAACCTTTTCCGATTCGACGCAGCGAACGGCTGGCAGGCGCGACCGGCATCGTGGTGGACGACGTGCTCGCCGGCCTCTACGCCGGCCTCGCCGTCCTGCTGCTGGCCTGGACAGGATGGCTGAGCTGAAGGACAACTCGCCCCTCATCGAGCGCGTCGCGCCCGCGGCGGCCATTGCCGGCGGCGAGGTGGTAATTCACGGGCGCGGCTTCGCCAACCAGAACAACCGGCGGCCGCAGGTGAAGTTCGGCGAGGTGGCCGGCAACGTCGTGGTAGCGGCCGACGACTTCCTGATTGCCACCGTACCCGAGGGCGCGGTGGGGAACTCGGTGCGGGTGACGACGCCGGGGGGCGAGACGCGCCCCGCCACGGTCCGAATCGGCACCTCCATCGCCGACAACCTCCACCCGGTCGGCAACCCGGCCGTCGACGCCGAAGGGAACATCTACGTCACCTTCAGCGGGCGGCGCGGGCAGCGGGTGCCCATCTCGCTCTACCGCATTGACCGTCACCTGACGGTGAAGCCGTTCGTCTCCGACCTGATCAACCCGACCGGGCTGGCGCTGGATTCGAGCGGGATGCTCCACGTCTCCAGCCGCTACGAAGGCATCGTCTACCGCATCACCGCCGAGGGCGGCAAGTCAACCTTCATCGAAGGGATGGGGATTGCCACCGGGCTTGCCTTCGACGCCGACGACAACCTCTTTGTGGGCGACCGCAGCGGCACCATCTTCAAGGTGGGGCGCGACCGGCAGATTTTCGTCTTTGCCACGCTCGAGCCCAGCATCTCCGCCTACCACCTGGCCTTCGGGCCCGACCGGTCTCTCTACGTCACCGGGCCGACCACCTCCAGCCACGACGCCGTCTATAGGATTTCCGAAGCCGGCGAGGTCTCGATCTTCTACCGCGGCCTGGGCCGGCCGCAGGGACTGGCGTTCGACGCCGAAGGAAACCTCTACGTCGCGGCGCGGCTCAAGGGCCGGTTCGGGGTCGTCCGCTTCGCCCCCGGCTCCGCGCCGCCGGAACTGGTCATCTCCGGCCCGGAAGTGGTCGGGCTGGCCTTCGTCCCGCCGCCGATGGGCGGCCTGGTCCTGGCCACCACCAACGCGGTCTTCCATCTCGACTGGCCGGTTCCCGGGCTGGGCCTGCGCTAACGCGTGAACGGATATACGGCGTTGTCATGCTGAGCGAAGCGAAGCATCCCCTGAAAGACAAGACTGATCCTTCGCTCCACTCGCGATGACAGCGTGTGGCCGGTTCAAGGGATCCTTCGCCCCGAAGCTTCGGGGCTCAGGATGACAGGCTCTGAGGAAGGGCGGAAGCAGAGCAAGCAAGAACTCAACACAGCGGAGACGAGAAGCGAATGAAGGCAGAAATCATCGCCATCGGCTCCGAACTGCTCACGCCCTTCCGCCAAGACACCAACTCGCTCTACCTCAGCGACCACCTGGAACGGCTCGGCATCCGCGTCATCCGCAAAACCATCGTCGGCGACGACAAGGACGACCTGAAGGCCGCCTTCGCCGAAGCGCTCGCGCGCGCCGAGCTGGTCATCGGCATCGGCGGGCTGGGGCCGACGGAGGACGACCGCACCCGGGACGCCGTCGCGGAACTGCTCAAGCGGAAGCTGGTGCGCCACGACGAAGTGGTGAAGATGATGGAGGAGCGCTTCCGCGCCCGGGGAAAAAAGATGCCGGAAGTGAACCTGCGCCAGGCGCTGGTGCCGGAAGGCGCTGACTGGCTGCCCAACGCCAACGGCACGGCACCGGGGCTCTGGCTGGCGACGCCGGAAGGAAAAATCGTCCTGCTGCTGCCGGGCCCGCCGCCGGAGCTGAAGCCGATGTTCGAGGAGTACGCGCTGGCACGGCTGCGCGCCCACGCCCCCAAGCACGTCTTCGCCACCAAGGTGTTGAAGGTGACCGGGCTGGCGGAGTCGGAAGTGGAGCAGCGCATCGCGCCCATCTACCGCCCGTACACCAACCCGGAGACAACGCTGCTGGCCTCGCCCGGCCAGATCGAGATTCACCTGCGCGGGACGGGCGGCGACACCGGCGACGCCCTGCGGCGGGTCGAGGAGCTGGCGGCGAAGATCGAAGACGCGCTCGGCGACGCCGTCTTCAGCCGTGGGCTGGAAACGCTGGAACAAGTGGTCGGGCTTTACCTCATGATGCGCGGCGCGACCCTGGCGGTGGCCGAGAGCTGCACGGGCGGGCTGCTGGGCGAGCGGCTGACCAGCGTCCCCGGCAGCTCGAAGTACTTCCTCGGCGGCGTGGTCTGCTACTCCGACCGCTTGAAGCAGAAAATGCTCGGTGTGCCCGAGACGGTGCTCAAGCGCAAGGGCGCCGTGTCGGCCGAAACCGTCGAGGCGCTGGCCAAGAACATCCGCCGGCGCACCGGCGCAGTGCTGGGCGTGAGCATCACGGGGATCGCCGGCCCGGAAGGTGGCACGCCCGACAAACCCGTAGGGACGGTCTACGTCGCCCTGGCTGACGCCCATCGGGTGAAGACGGAAAAGCACCGCTTCCTCGGCGACCGGGAACGCATCCGCTGGCAGGCGACGCAGGCCGCGCTCGACCTGGTGCGGCGGAAGCTGATGAAGTGAGTGATGCGCCTGTTCGTGGCGCTCGAACTGACCCCTGCGATTCGGACCGCGCTTGAGGAATTGCTGCAGCGCCTCGAGCGCACCGGCGCCGATGTGCGTTGGGTGCACTCGGAAGGGTTGCACCTGACGCTGAAGTTCATCGGGGAACAGCCGGAGGAATCGCTGCCCCGCGTCCGGGAGGCGTTGAGCTCGGTGAGAAGCGCGCGGCCGGTCGAGCTGGCCTTTCGCGGCCTGGGTTACTTCCCCAACGAGCGGCGCCCGCGGGTGTTCTGGGTGGGCTTGGAGGCGAGCGAAAACCTGAAAGAGCTGGCCGCGCAGATGGAAGACGTGCTGGCGCCGCTGGGGATTGAGCGCGAGCAACGCGCCTACAAGCCGCACCTGACGCTGGGCCGCTTCCAGAGCCCGCAAGGGCTGGCCCGGTTGCAGAAGGAGATCGCCGCCCTGACCTCGAACGCCTTCGGCGAGATGCGAACCGAGGAGTTCTTCCTCTATCAGAGCAAGCTGTTGCGCGGCGGCGCGCAATACACGAAGTTGGCAACCTTTCGCTTCGTGCGAGAGTGAGCCGTGGAAACGCTGACAGGTCTGCTGAGCATCGTGGCGGCCTATCTGCTGGGGGCCATCCCGTTCGGCTACCTGCTGGCGAAGCATGTGAAAGGGCTGGATGTGCGCTCGCTCGGCAGCGGTTCGATCGGAGCCACCAACGTGACGCGGGCGCTGGGGCCGGGCTGGGGGCTGGCCACGCTGGCACTCGATTCCGGCAAAGGCTACCTCGCCGTGGGGCTCGCGGCCTGGCTGATTGATCCGGCGGCCTGGATGGCGGCGGCAGGCGTGGCCGCCGTCGTGGGGCACAGCTATCCCGTGTTCCTCCGCTTCCGCGGGGGCAAGAGCGTGGCGACGGCTGGGGGGGTCTTCGCTTACTTCACGCCGCTGGCGTTGCTGGCGGCGCTCGGGGTGTGGGCGTTGGTGGTGGGGCTGTGGCGCTACATCTCGCTGGGGTCGGTGCTGGCGGCGGCAGCCTATCCGCTGTTTGCCTACGCGCTCTATCAGACCGGAGGAGAGGTCAACCTAGCCGCGGTCGTCTGCGCCTGCCTTATCATCCTTCGGCATCGTTCCAACCTCCAGCGGCTCATCCAGGGCACCGAACCCCGCCTGGAGCTGCGGCGGAGGAGCTGATGCGGACGAGTGCCGTCACCGGTGGCGGAAGCTGGGGCACGGCACTCGTGCTGGCGCTCGCTCGAAGCCACCGCCCGCACCGCCTGCGGCTCTGGATGCGGGAGACAGACTTGGCGGCGCGCGTGCACGAGAGCCGCGAGAACGACGTCTTCCTTCCCGGCTTCCGCCTGCCGCTGGAGGTGGATGTAACAACGGAGCTGGGGGAAGCGACCGCGGGCGCCGAGATCGTGGTGAGCGTCATCCCGGCGCAATACCTGCGGAGCGTCTGGAAGGAGCTGGTGCCGCACCTTGGGCGCGAAACGCTTGTCGTCAGCGCCACCAAAGGGCTGGAGATTGAGTCGCTGGCGCGCCCCTCGGAGGTCATTGAGCAGGCGGGCATCCCGGCGAGGCGGCTGGCGGTGCTCTCCGGCCCCTCGTTCGCCCGCGAAGTGGCGGCCGGGCTGCCGGCGGCGCTGGTGCTGGCTTCGCCGAACGAAGAGGTGGCGCGCGAGCTGCAAGAGGAGTTGGCCGGGCCGGCCTTCCGCCTCTACACGAACACCGATCTGGTGGGAGTGGAAATTGGGGGCGCGGTGAAGAACGTCATCGCCATCGCTGCCGGCGTCTCGGACGGGCTGGAGCTGGGGCACAACGCGCGGGCGGCGCTGATTACGCGCGGGCTGGCAGAAATCACCCGGCTGGCGATGGCCTGCGGCGGACGGCGGGAGACCTTGGCGGGACTCGCCGGTCTGGGCGACCTGGTGCTGACCTGCACCGGCGGACTGAGCCGGAACCGCACAGTGGGGCTGGAGCTGGCCAAAGGGCGTCGCCTGGAGGACATCATCGGCTCGATGCAGATGGTGGCCGAAGGCGTCGACACCACGCGCGCCACCCGCACCCTCGGCGGGCGGCTCGGTGTCGAACTCCCCGTCACGGAACAGATGAACCGGCTGCTGTTCGAAGGCCAGGAGCCGCGGGCGGCGGTGCGGGAGCTGATGGAACGCGCCCTGCGAGAAGAATGACTAAGGTCTATCGCGCAACCCCCTGGAGCGAGGCCTCGGCAGCCACAGAAAAAGATTTACCGCAGAGGGCACAGAGAAGGGCAGACAAGAATGTCTGCCCCACCAACAAACGAGAGCCAGAGCGGGGACGGGCGAACACGTTGCCAGAGGCACGCGCTTTCAGCTAGAATCCGCCAGACACTCCGTCAGGGCGGATGAGGCGACTCCTCGAACAGCTCCAGAAGCTGGCGGCACGGCTGCTGCCGCGGCGCATCCCGCTTCTCTATCTGCTGCTGGCGGTGCTGCTGGGCTTGAGCGTCATCCCCCTGGTCATTTACGGCTGGCAAGTGAGCGACCGCAACCGCAATGCGGTGAAGGTGAATGAACAGCGGTATCAGCTGAACCTGGCGCGCAGCCTGGCCCAGGAAATCCGGCTCTACGTTCGCAGCATGAATACGCAAACCGAAAGCCTGGTACGGCTGCTGGAAGCGACGGGGGCGACTGAAAATGTCGCCGACCCCAAGCACGCCGGCTCGTTGCGGCGGGCCACGGAAGGCTTCGTGCGCACGGCGGAGAACGTTCTCTACCTGAACATCGTCAACGCCGACCAGCGGGGCATTTTCGGCGGCGACCCGGAAGTGGGCCAGGACCACTTCGTGCGGGAGCGGCTGGCCGACGCCTTCCAGGCGGTGCAGCAGGGGAACTCCTTCCACAGCCCGGCCTTTCTCATCAAGCACGGCCCGGGGACGATCCCGGTGATGGCGATGGCGCGGCCGCTGGTAGTGGGCAACGATTTTCGCGGCATGGTCGCCGTGGTGGTCAGCCTGGAGTCGCTGCGCCGGCGGCTGCAGGAATCGGCGGAGGGTGGGCTGGTGCCCTACGTGGTGGACCGCGACGGGCGGCTGGTTGTCCATCCGGATGAACAGGCGGTGACCATCGGGCAGGATATGAACCACATCCCCATCGTGCAGGAGTTTCGGGCGGGCACCGAGCAGGCCAGCCTGACGCAAGAGTTCGAGCTGGAAGAGAACGGCCGGACGGAGAAGATGCTGGGGACCTCGGTGGCGGTGCCGGAAATCGATTGGGGGGTCATCGCGCAGAAGCGGCTCGCGGAGGCCTACTTCACGATCGACGAGATGGAGCGGTTCGCCTTCGCGCTGGGGGCGCTGACCATCCTGCTGAGCGTCGTCATCGGCTACTCCCTGGCCCGGCGGCTCACCACACCCATCCAGGTGCTGGCGGAAACCACGCGGGCGATTGCGCGCGGCGATTTCTCCCGCCGCGTCGATCTCCCCAGCCGGACGGAGATCGGCGAGCTGGCGCAAACCTTCAACGTGATGACCGACGACCTGGAGAAGTACGTCGAGCAACTCAAGCAGGCGGCGCACGAGAACCACGAGCTGTTCCTGGGTTCGATCCGCACCTTGGCCGCCGCCATCGACGAGAAAGACCCCTACACCCGCGGCCACTCGGGACGGGTGGCCAAGTACTCGACGATTCTCGCCGAAACGATGGGCCTGCCGGAGGAAGAAATCTACCGCATCCGCATCTCCGCCTTGCTGCATGACGTGGGCAAGATCGGAATTGATGACCGCGTGCTGAAGAAGCCGGCAGGGTTGACCGAGGAAGAGTTCGAGCTGATGAAGCAGCATCCGGTCAAGGGCGCCAACATCATCCGCCCGGTGACACGGCTGCGGGAGATGATTCCGGGGATCGAGTTGCACCACGAATCGCTCGACGGCCACGGCTATCCCTACGGGCTGAAGGGGGAGGAAATCCCGCTGATGGCGCGCATCATCACCGTGGCCGACACGCTCGACGCCATGACCACCAACCGCCCCTACCAAGCCGCCATGGAGTTGGAGGTCGCGCTGGAAAAAATTCGCGCCCTGCAGGGGAAGAAATTCGACACCGCCGTCGTCGACGCCCTCTACGCCGCCGTGGAACAGAACAAACTCAAGCTCACCCCGCAGATGATTGAAGTGTGAGCTCGCGACTTAGCCACTGGCGACTGGCGACTCCTGACACGCAACCAATAGAAACCATCCCTCTGTTTCCTGTGTCTCTGTGGCCAATCCGTTCCTGCTAGAATAGGCGTGTGCCCGAGCTAGAAACGCAAGCAAAGACGGGTTGGTGGTCGCGCCTGCAGCAAGCGGTCAAGCGGACCCACGACCAGCTCTCCGAGCGGCTCGACGACGTGCTGCGCGGGCGGAAGGAGATTGACCCGCAAGTCTTGGGCGAGCTGGAGGCGGCGCTGCTCGCGGCCGACCTGGGCGTTGAGACGACGAACGAGCTGCTGGCGCGCCTGCGCGAACGCGTCGAGCGCAAAGACTTGGCGGATGCAGCCGCGTTACGCGCCGCGCTGCGCGAGGAGCTGGCGGCGCTGCTACGCGCGGCCGACGGCACGCCGCGCCCGCCGGAGGCCGCAAGAGCGGCGCGTCCCTACGTCGTCTTCCTCGTCGGCGTGAACGGCACCGGCAAAACTACGACCATTGCCAAGCTGGCCCGGCGCTGGCAGGCCGAGGGTCGCCGCGTGGTACTGTGCGCGGCCGACACCTTCCGCGCTGCCGCCGGCGAGCAACTGGAAATCTGGGCTGAGCGGCTGAAGGCCGAGCTGGTGCGGCAGAAGCCGGGCGCGGACCCGGCCGCGGTGGTCTACGACGCCATCAGCGCCGCCCGGGCGCGCGGCGCCGACGCCGTCTTCGTCGACACCGCCGGCCGGCTGCATACGAAGAAGAACCTGATGGCGGAGCTGGAGAAGATGAAGCGGGCGGCGGGGAAGCTGGTCGAAGGCGCGCCGCAGGAAATCCTGCTCGTGCTCGACGCCACCACGGGCCAGAACGGCCTGGCGCAGGCGCGCCAGTTTACTGAATCTGTCGGCATCACCGGCATCGTGCTCACCAAGCTCGACGGCACCGCCAAAGGCGGCATCGTGGTGGCCATCGCCCGCACGCTCCGCCTGCCCATCCGCTACCTCGGCGTGGGCGAAAAGCTGGATGACCTGCTCGACTTCGACCCCGAGGCCTACGCCGCCTCGCTGTTTGAGTAAGGCTCTATGAGCGTCAAGACACTAGCGCGCACCGAACAGGAGTGGATGGAGGCGGCGCTGGAGCTGGCGGCGCGGGGCGAAGGCCTCACCAGCCCGAACCCCCTAGTGGGCGCCGTCATCGTGCGTGACGGCGAAGAGGTCGCGCGCGCCTTCCACACCTACGACGGCGTCAAGCACGCCGAAGTGCTGGCGCTCGAACAGGCCGGGGCGGCGGCGCGCGACGCTACGCTCTACACCAACCTCGAACCCTGCTCGCACCACGGCCGCACGCCACCCTGCGTCGAAGCCATCCTCGCGGCCGGCATTCGCCGCGTGGTAGCGGCCATGGCCGACCCGAACCCGCAGGTGAACGACCGCGGCTTCGAGCGGCTGCGCGCCGCGGGCGTTGAGGTCGCGACGGGCATCCGCGAGGAAGACGCGCGCGAACTGAACGAGGCCTTCGCCTGCTGGGTGCGACTCGGGCGGCCGTTCGTGACGCTCAAAGCCGGTCTGACGCTTGACGCCAAGATTGCTCCGCCGCGAGGCGAAGCCGGCTCAGGAGCAGATCACCGCTGGATCACCTCGGAAGAATCCCGCGCGCGGGTGCAGCGGCTGCGCCATCAGGTGGACGCCGTGGTGACCGGCATCGGGACGGTGCTGGCCGACGACCCGCTGCTCACCGACCGCTCGGGGCGGCTGCGGCGGCGGCCGCTCGTGCGCGTGGTGCTGGATGCCGGGCTGCGGCTGCCGCTCGACTCGCAGCTCGTCAGCACGGCGCAAAACGATGTGCTGGTCTTCAGCGGCGAAGACGCCGGCCTGGGCAAGCGGCGGGTGCTCGAAGCCCGCGGCGTCGAAGTGGTTGAGATGAAGGAGTCCGGCGGGCGGCTGAGCCTGTCGGCGGTGCTGCGGCAGCTTGCCGCGCGGCAGATTGCGAGCGTGCTGCTCGAAGCCGGCTCGCACCTGAACGCCGCGGCGCTCGAGGCCGGTCTGGTGGATAAAGTCTGGCTGTTCTACGCGCCGAAATTCCTAGGCGCCGAGGCCGTGCCCTTGCTCGAAGGCGGCGCTCAGTTCCCTGCCCTTGAACGCTACCGCCTGCACCGCTTTGGGCCCCCGCCCGCCGAAGCCTCGGCGCAGGCGGGTGACTTCGCCGTCGAAGGCTACCTGCGCGATGTTTACCGGGATCATTGAAGAAGTCGCACCGTGACCGACTGAGCACCGCGCAGGCAACTCCATCACGCGGAGACAGCAATGCGCAGACAAGAATGTCTGCGCCACCCAAAGCTATAGCTAATTGCCTTGGTGGGGCAGACATTCCTGTCTGCCCGTCTTACTCTTTCTTACCCTTGAAGTACCATCCCACGTAGGTCCAAGGGTTGTCGGTCAACCCAGCTTTGACTGAATTCAGGAGCATGTAGTTCAACTTTTCTATTAGCTCGGACTGATTCCTAACAATGCGGTCGTAAGATTCATCCTGCCATATCGGCCCTTTGCGACGGCGGCGTCGGTTCAACTCCCGAGCGGTTACTCCTTTGATTCCTTTCATGACCAGGCTTAGAGACATCCTCGTTGCGGGCCGAAGCAGCAGGTGGACGTGATCCGGCAGGACCGCGGCAGCGAGTAACTCATAGTATCGGGGATCACCTGAAACAATGTGGTCCCGTACGAACCGAATCTCTTCCAGAGTAAGAGGCTCACGAAACAGCCGGAACGTGATGTAATAGGTGGCTCCCTCTAAGGTCCAGTGTGGCAGTCGGCGTCGAGTGATACGCAACTTTGGGGAGAGCTCCGACACAGCGTCGGCCCCCGCAGCGAGGCTTTCAAGTCCATTATGCGCAGACAGGGATGTCTGCGCCACCAAAACCGAACTTAGGCCGGGCAGACAAGAATGTCTGCCCCACCACCAAGCAAGAAGCGAGGCAGTAGGATTTCACCTCTGCTAGACTAGCACCGCGATGTTTACCGGGATCATTGAAGAAGTCGGGCGCGTGGCTGAGCTCGCGACCGACCCGCTCGGCGGGGCGGCCGGTGGGCGCCTGCGCATTGAAGCCGCGAAGCTGCTGGAGAAAATCTCTGTCGGGTCGAGCGTGGCCGTCAGCGGCTGCTGCCTGACCGTCACGGAGAAAACCGATTCGGGCTTCGCCTGCGACCTTTCGCCCGAGACGCTGGCGCGCACGGGCTTCCGCCGGCTGCGCGCAGGTGCCGAGGTGAACTTGGAGGCGCCACTGACGCTTTCGACGCCGCTCGGCGGCCACCTCGTGCAGGGACACGTGGAAGCCACGGGCACGTTCGTCGAGCTTCGGGCGCTGGGCGACGGGAACTACGACTTGCAGGTGGACGTGCCGGCGGAACTGACTCGCTACCTGGTGGAGAAAGGCTCGGTGGCGGTCGAGGGCATCAGCCTGACCGTGGCGGCGATGGAGGGCGCGCGGCTGGGCGTGGCCATCATCCCGTTCACCTACGAGAACACCAACCTCCGCTCGCTCCAGCCCGGCGACCCGGTCAACCTTGAATTCGACGTGCTGGCGAAATACGTCGAGAAGCTGCTGGCTGACTCCGGCCTGGTTCGCTCCCGCAAGCCGCCTTCGAGCAAACTCACCCTGGATCGCCTCCGCGACGAAGGGTTTTAGCCACGATGACTCGCATTCCGCTTTTCGACATCGTGTTGTGGGTCGTGGTGGCGGCGGCGCTCATCTGGGG
>JACPRL010000150.1 GCA_016189965.1 Acidobacteriota bacterium
CTTGTAATCCACCTGTCGCTGCCTGTGCTGTCTCCCCCGACGGTAAATGGCGTTATCGCCACATTCTCACTGCGCTTCAAGTTGCTGGAGGGCCCAGCGGGCGTGTTCGGCCAGCAGCGGATCGTCGCCGGCGGCGAATTTTTCCAGCAGCGGCCGGAAGCGCGCGTTGCCCGAATTGCCCATCGCCACCAGCGTGTTGCGCACGAGCCCGCGCCACTTGGCGCGCCGCACGGCGCTCTTCTCAAAAACCCGCCTGTACCCCTCTTCGCCGAGCGACGCCAGCCAATCCAAGCGCGGGTGAAACAATGATTCGCGGTTCGCGACCCGCGACCCGTGCTCCGTATCCCTATTTTCTGTTTTCTCTTTTCTGTTTTCGCTTTTCTCTCCTCGCTTTCCGAGTTTCGAATTTCGAGTTTCGAGTTTCGTTTCAACTGGCCGCGGCTGAAAGACCGGCAGGTCACTCACCCACGACCTCCGATTGTAGGGGCACACATCCTGGCAGATGTCGCAGCCGAAGACGTGCCGGCCGAGCGCTGGGCGGAACTCCTCCGGGATGGTGCCGCGCAGCTCAATCGTCAGGTAGCTCAGGCAGCGCCGGGCGTCGAGCACGTAGGGCGCGACGATGGCTTCGGTCGGGCAGGCTTCGATGCACAACGTGCAGGAGCCGCAGCCGTCCGCCAGCGGCTCGCTCGGCTCCAGCTCCAGGTTGGTCACCAGCACGCCCAGGAAGAAGAACGACCCCAACTCCGCGTCCAGCAGGCAGGTGTTCTTGGCCTGCCAGCCCAGCCCGGCGTAGCGGCCGTAGACGCGCTCGAGCACCGGCCCGGTGTCAACGTAGAGCTTCGCTTGGAAGCCCACTCCGGCGCGCTCGGCCAGGCGCGCGCGCAGGGCCTCGAGCTTCTCTGCGATGATTTCGTGGTAGTCGTCGCCCCAGGCGTAGCGGGAAATCCAGCCCCGCTCGACGTCGTAGGGCACCTCGGTCGAGCGCGGCGAGCCGCTGTCATAGCCGAGCGCGCAGCAGATGACCGAGCGCGCCTCCGCCAGCAGCTCGCGCACGTCGCGCCGCCGCAGCTGGCGCAGATAGTCCATCTCGCCCCCGTAGCCCTGCTCGAGCCACTGGGGAAAGAACTCCAGCTCAGGGACTGCGGCCGCTGGCGCGATGCCCACCTTGTCGAACCCCACCGCCCGCCCCTGCTCGATCACCCACGCCGCGGTCACCATCGGCATATTCTACCGCTGTGGGGTGGTAGAATCCTGTTCCCCGTGACGATTAGCGCCCAGCAGGAACGACATTTCTACGACACCTTCTACAGCCGGCATCTCGAGTGGCCTGACGAGAAGCTGCGATGTGACCCCGCACGCATGCACGAACGGTTTGCCGACCCGGCTGATCCGTACTATGAGCGCCGGCACCTCTATCAAGGGGCGCTGGAGGCGTTGCGGGCGGAGCCGCTCGCCGGCCGCTCGGTGCTCGACTATGGCTGCGGCACCGGCGACTGGGGCGTCTGCCTGGCCACCGAAGGGGCGCACGTCACCCTCCTGGATCTCTCCCCGGTGGGTATTCAGGTGGGCCTGCGCCGCGCCCGCATCCACGGGGTGGCCGAGCGCGTGCGCGGGCTGGCCCGAGATGCCAGCGACCTCAAGTGCTTCCCCGAGGCCGAATTCCACCTCATCTTTGCTGGCGCCGCCATCCACCACACGCTCAAGTACCCGGGGACGCTGGACGAACTCGTCCGCGTTCTCAAGCCCGGCGGAAAGCTGGTCCTGGCGGAAACCTACGGCAACAACCCGCTGCTCAATCTGGCCCGGCGTTTGCGCTGGTGGCTCAGCGGCGAGCCCGCCGAGGCGGGCGAGGACATTATCGTGAGCGATCGGGAGATCGAGCTGCTCCGGCCTCACTTCTGCCGCCTCGAACTCCAGCCGCTCAACCTGCTGGCCATGGCCAAGCGCCTCTTCCGCGGGCGCTTCACCCGCGCTTGGGTCCGCGGCCTGCTGCGCGTTCTGGAGACAGTAGACGCCGTCTTGCTTCAAACTTTCCCTTTCTTGCGCCGCTATTGCGGCGAAGTGGTCATTGTGGCCCAGAAATAGCCCGGTGCGTGTTCGGTGCCTTGAGTCTCGTTGTGTTGGACGTGGAACTCGACTAGGAAGCTCTTCGTATAAGACGGGGAGGGAAAGCATGCGCCTGACTTGCCTGTTCCTACTCCTGAGTTTGCCCGCCGGTCTCCTGGCTGCACCCAGTCCCGCCGAGCCCATCCGTGCCGGCTACCAGCGCCTCTATCAGGGGGATTCGAGCGGCGGCTACCAGCATTTCCGCGCCCTGGCCGACCGCGAACCCGACAACCTGGCCGCGGCCTACGGCGCTCTGGCTGCACTCGACGCTTGGGGTCTCGACGACTCCAGCCGCCAGAAGGAGTTCGAGCAGCGCGCCCAGCAGCTCATCGCGCACGCCCGCGCCCGCTACGACAAGAACAAAACCGATAAGGAAGCCCTCTTCTATCTGGCCAACGTCTACGGGGCGCTCGCCGCCTACAAGTTCGAGCAGAACAAAGGGCTCTGGGGCGCGGCGCGCGATGCGGCCAAGGCCAAGAGCTTCGCCGAGGACTACCTCCGACTCGACCCCGGCCGCGGCGACATCTACCTCACCCTGGGGCTCTACAACTACTACGTTGACATTGCCCCTGGCTTCGTCAAGTTCTTGCGCATTCTTCTTTTCCTGCCCAAGGGCAACCGCGCTCTGGGTCTCGAGCAAATCGAGCGGGCCTCACGCGAAGGCGAGTTCTTCCGCCCGGCCGCCCAGGCCACTGTGGCGCAGCTCTACGCTTGGCTCGAAGGCCGCCCCGACGAGGCGCTCCGCTTGGCCGAAGGATTGAAAGCCCAGTATCCGGACAATCCCGAGTACGGTTTCCTGCTGGCCCGTATCTACTCCAGTCCGGCTTTCGAGGACTACGCCCGCGCCGAAAGCGAGTATGCCGGCGTCGTCCGCCGCGCCGAAGAAGGCCACCCGCACTACCAGGGCCCCACCCGCTATCACGCCCTGCGCGGCCTCTCCCGCGCCCGCCAGCAGCAGTGGCGGCTCGAAGAGGCCATCGCTGTTCTCGCCCCAACCATTGACCAGGGCGTCGAGAAACCCGATTGGGCCGTGCCCAGCTTCCTGCTCCTGCGCGCGAACTACCGCGGCCTGCTCAACCACCCTGCGGCCGCCGACGACGCGCGGCGCGTCGTGGCCAATCCAAAGTGGAAAGACTGGCACAAGAGCGCGAAGCAGTACCTGAAGTGGATGGAAGAACGTCGCAAGTCCGGCGAAGCGGAGCCCTATGCCGCGCTCCTCCCCGGTAACCGCCTGGTCGCCGAACGGCGCTGGGCGGGCGCCGAGGCCTTCTACGCCCGCCTGCGGCAGAAGTACCCCGACGACTGGCAGGTGCGCTACCGACAGGCCTATCTGGAGTTCGCCCGCGGTCGGATGGAGGAGTCCCGGCAGCAGTTCGGCGCAATCGCCCAGAGCAATCCCGGCCGCATGCCTGGCTGGCTGAAAGCCAATGCCATGCTCTATCTCGCCCGCCTCCACGACCTGAAAGGGGAGCGCGAGCCCGCCCTCAAGCTCTACAAGCGCATCGTGGACACCTACGAGAATGAGAGCGCAGCCGGGGCAGCACGGTTGGGCCTGTTGACCCCCTATCGGCGGCACGAAAAGTCACCACCGTAGAGCCGCCAACCACCTTTTTCCCCAACGACTTACGCCCGGTTCAGGGGTCAATTCCCGCCGTTCACCCCCCTTTTCTCCCCGTTCACAGGAATTTGGTTCGGCCGACCTCCCACAATGGGCTAAAATGCCGCGCTTGAACGGGTTGGAGGAGTATGGAGGGTGAGCTATCATAGCTAGGCAATTCTCTTTTCCCGGCAGCTGCCAGCCCTACCGATTCTGACAAGGAGAGTGTGTACGCGTATGGCAAGTCTGACAACGAAACGAGTGCTCAAATACGTCGACAGCGCCATCTGCTTCAGCGCAGGGGTCGCCTTCGACACCATTCAATTCTTCAACAAGTACCGCCCCAACCAGTCCTTCATCCCCAAGTGGTCCGACAAGCCGGTGCTCAAGTCCTACCAGAAGACCAAGCCGACGCTTGGCTTTCCGCGCGACACTGACTCGCTTTGCCCTGAGTGCGTCAAGGAAGCCCGCGCCCGAATCCTGGCCGGTGAGCAGGACTGGCGCACACTGCTGAACCAGAAAGTGGGCGAGATCAAGGCCCAGATTATCGAGCGCGACGGCCAGGTTTGGATGGTCAAGGACTGCCCGCTCCACGGCCACTTCGAAGACCTGATGGCCATTGATTCGCGCTTCCTGGCCTGGATCGAGAAGAACTTCCCCGGGCGCGACATCCCGGCCCACAACGACGAAGACCTCCACAACCACGGCTCCTCCACCATCCGCCACGGCCGCGGCTCCGTGCTTACCGTCGACCTCACCAACCGCTGCAACATGATGTGTGACCCCTGCTTCATGGACGCCAACCAGGTGGGCTTCGTCCACGAGCTGAGCTGGGAGGAGATCCGCGAAATCCTCGACAACGCCATCAAGATCAAGCCTCGCCGCCAGATGTCCGTCCAGTTCTCCGGCGGTGAGCCCACCATGTCGCCCTACTTCATTGATGCCGTCCGCTACGCCCGCAAGGTCGGCTATAACAGCGTCCAGGCGGCCACCAACGGCATCGAGTTCGCCAGGTCGAAGGAGTTCTGCCGCCGGGCCTTCGAGGCTGGCCTGCGCTACGCCTACCTGCAGTTCGACGGCATCGGCAACGACGCCAACAACCACCGGCAGGTGGGCAACCAGTTCGACGTCAAGCTGAAGGCCATCGAGAACATGCACGAGGCCGGCATTGAAATCATCCTGGTGACTACGC
>JACPRL010000152.1 GCA_016189965.1 Acidobacteriota bacterium
GGTAGTCGGCTTCGTCTCGAATGCGATGATCGTGAAAGCCTTTCTGCCAGAGGGGAAAGGTGTAGCCAAGCTTTTCCTTGATGTGATGAGAGCTCCCTCCCTTGATGAACTGCAGGACGCGCTCAAGGGAGACGTTGGGCGCGGGTGTGATGAGCACGTGGAAGTGGTCGGGCATGGCGGAAAATTCGTGAAGCAGGTAGTGCCCCTCATCGCGGTAATGAAAGAGCCAGTCGATGAAGAGGCGGGCAGGCGCTTCTTTTGCGAAGATCAGGCGGCGATTCCAGGTTCTTGAGCCGACGGAGTACGTGCCTGGAGCCCGTATTAGGCGTCGGAGGCGAGGCACGATTAACCCTCAGCGGCTAAAGCCGCTTTTCTTTTTGGCTTCTTCCCAGCCGGGCTGAAGCCCGGCCCCGACAAAAGCTCTTTGTGCACACTAGAACGACCTCCATACCTCCCCATGTCAGTTGGCGGCTTCCGCCGCGCGCGACTCCACCTGTGCGGCGGCGATGGCCCCGTAGGAGTCCGGGCGGCGGTCGCGGTAGAACTGCCAGGTGGAGCGCACCTGCTGAATGAGGTCCAGGTCGAGGTCGGCCACCAGGACTTCGTCCTTGTCGCGGCTCGCCTGAGCGATGATCTTTCCCCTCGGGTCGCAGAAGTAGCTCTTGCCGTAGAACTCGCCGATGTCCCACGGCCGCTCGTGACCCACGCGGTTGATGGCGCCGAGGAAGTACATATTGGCCACAGCGTGTGCCGGTTGCTCAAGCTCCCAGAGGTATTCCGACAGGCCGGCCACCGTCGCCGAGGGGTTGAAAACAATTTCCGCCCCGTTCAGCCCCAGCGCCCGCGCCCCTTCGGGGAAGTGGCGGTCGTAGCAGATGTAGACGCCGACGCGGGCGTAGCGCGTCTCGAAGACCGGATAGCCGGTGTTGCCGGGCGCGAAGTAGAACTTCTCCCAGAAGCCGGGATGGCAGTGGGGGATGTGGTGCTTGCGGTACTTGCCCAGGTAGCGCCCGTCGGCATTAATCACCGCGGCCGTGTTGTAGTAGACACCGGTCAGCTCTTCTTCGTAGACCGGCAGCACAATCACCATCTTGTGCTTCTTCGCCAGCCGCTGCGCCCAGCGCACGGTCCGCCCGCCCGGCACGCGTTCGGCCAGCGGATACCAGCGCACGTCCTGCTCGGCGCAGAAGTAGGGGCCGTAGAAAAGCTCCTGCAGGCAGACCACCTGCACGTGCTTCCGCGCTGCTTCGGCGAGCAACCGCTCGTGTTTGCGGATCATCGCCTGCTTGATCCGCGCCAGCGGCGTCTTGTCGGGCGAGCCTTCGCAGCGGGCTTGGATCAAGCCGCATCGGACTCGTCGCGCCATCGTCCACCTCTCTTCTCGGCCAGGTCTCGGGGCATCGGTCGGCGGGCGGCAAAAACCGCTTGGCCGGACTGGACTCTAAGAGTACACTGCGCCATAGTACCCGAAAGCCGCGAGGGCTTCAAACTGTGAATCTCTGAGGGGCCTGACGCACCAGCCGATGGCCACTGTAGGTCAACAACAGCTCAAAGCCGGCAGCACCCGGCTTTACCTGCACACGGCTCTGCATGCCATCTACGCCAGCCTGCGGGGCGGCTCGCTCCTGCACGCGCAAGCCGTCGCCTACAATATGTTCCTGGCTTTCTTCCCGGCGCTGCTTTTTCTAGCTGCCATCATGGCCTACGCCGCTCCGGGCCTCGAGGACCTGCTCGAGGGGCTGCGCATGGTGCTGCCGTCCGGCAGCCGGCGCGCCGTGGTGGAATCGTTGCTGCGCATCAGCGAGTATCGCGGCCAAGTTCTGGTGGCGAGCGGCATCGGCACCATGCTGCTCGGCTCGCAGTTGATGTTCTCTCTCAACCTGATCTTCGCCTCCATCTACGACCGCGAGGATCGCCGCCCCTTCTGGCGCCGCCAGCTCCAGGCCTTTGTGATGGTGCTGCTGACTGTAGTGCCCCTGGTGGCGGTCAGCCTGTTGGTCGTGTTCGGCAAGTACGTGCGCGCCTGGCTGAGCCAGCAGCTCGGCGTGGGGTTTGACCTGGCGGTGCGGGTCATCTGGACGTCGGGCTACTTCTCGGTCGGCATCCTGACGGCGATGCTGGTGCTGGCGGCGCTCTACTACTACCTGACCCCCAACCCGCGCCGGCGCTGGGAAGACGTTCTGCCGGGCGCCGCCCTGGCGATGGGGCTGTGGTGGATTGTGACCGTGGCCTTCGGTTACTACGTACAGCGCGTCGCCGTCTACAACATCCTCTACGGCGGCTTTGCCGCCGCCATCGGCCTGCTGATCTGGATGTATCTGACGGCGGCGGTGATTCTGATTGGAGCGCAGTTCAACGCCGAGCTGGCCGCCTTGCGGGCGCGCTACGACCTTTACTGACGGGATTCGAGTCCGGAGTCTGTACGGGTTTAACGGCGGGTCCCGTTCCCGACCGCCTTCGGCATGTCGGGAACCGAGATGGCCACGCCCCGATCGATTCGCACCACGAGACCGGTGCCGGCGGGCAACTCCACTTCCTCTCCCTTGAACCAGATGAAGGCCACGGCCGCGCCCGCGGCTGCCCCAGCCGCGGCGCCGATGCCGCCCCCGGTGGCCGCGCCCACCCCGGCGCCGATGCCGATGCTGGCGCCCCGCTTGAGTTTCCGGGGCCCGCCGCCCTTGACTTCGCCTTCCTCGCCCAGGTCAAGGTCGCGGGTGATCTTCTGCAGCTCCTCCTCTTCGGGGTCGTAGAGGTCGACCAGGCTGCCGCTGATGGGCACGTTGCCCGCCCCGGGGATTTCAATGTTTTCGAACGTCAGCACCAGCCGGCCCGGCCGGCCGAAGCGCCCCGGGCGCTGGATTTCACCCAGCCGCCCGTGCACCCGCGTGCCCACGGGGATGACTTCCACGTTGTCAATCTGCACCGGCTCTTCCACCGTGCAGATGATGCGGTCGCCTTTCTGGTTGATGCGAGAGTCGACGCTGGTACGCAGCTTGAGGGTGATTTCCGAGCCTTCCTGGAGGAAGAAATCCCGCGCCAGCAACGGCGCTAGGCCGGCCACCGCCAGACCCAGGCCGACGGCCAAAACCCGCTTCAGTTGAGTGCTTACCCCTTTCATGGCCGACTGTCCGCCCTCCGCCCGCCGCTTCTCCTGGGCGCCTTTCGATGCCGCTATATTATACGACAAGGCTCATCCGTCAACGGTATTTCTTTGCCGGCAAGGGCGTCCGGGGGGAGGTTCCCGCGCCCAGGGCACGTTGCGCGCTGTGGCGCTTCTGTCTAGAATGGCTGGCTTCAATGGCTGACGAACCACAGGCCGCCTCGACCGCGACCGCAGAGCCGGCGGTTCCGGCCCAGGGCATCACGGTGGAGCTGTCCTACGCCACCGTGGCGGCCTTCGAGCACGCGGTCGCGGTGGCGCGCAAGCACCCCAGCTTCCAGGAGTTCGGGGAAGGGAAGAACCGGCGCGTGCGCGTCACCTACCAGATGACCGAGCTCGAGGCCTTGCAGGAGCTGAAGGAAGCCGCCTGGGAACTGCACCATAAGCGCGCCTGGCTCGAGGGGAACGAGATTGCCTGGCACGAAATGGCCGAGATGACATTCTGTTTCCGCGAGTACCTGCAGCGGCCCCGGCGCGACCACTGCTTCTTTGACGGCAACTTCTGGAGCGGTTGGGGCTGCAAGTACGCGGTCGCCAACTTCTCCGACCGTATCAACACGGAGTGGCTCACCCTCGGCCACCTCGACTCAGACGGCGCCTGGGTGTTCGACAAGGCGCGCGTGGCGGCGTACGTCAAGGAGAAGCTCTTCCGCGGTTACCAGCACTGCCCGGCCTTTGACGTCGAGTACCTGGAGTTGTTGCTGGAGGTTTTCCCCGAGCGCATCGACCCGGTCGAGGACAACCGCTGGCGGCACGTGCGCAACCGCCGAGGGGAAATCCTCTACGTGGGCCCGAAGGATGTGGACGCGGCCAAGAAGATCGTCTACGAGTTGCAGGAGAAGGTTCGCCAGCGCCGCGGCGCCGATAGCGTGCAGCCGAACGGCAAGCGGAAGCTGGCGGCCGATTGGTTCCGCCGCTACCAGCCCGCCGCGCGCAAGCGCAGCCTGTGGGTCAAAATCTTCGGCTAACTGCGCTTTCCCTCGCGTTGGCTCAGACGATGACTTCGGGGACTTCCAGTTCGCCGCGGCGGTGCGCGGCCAGGAAGGCCTGGACGACCTTCGGGTCGAAATCAGTGCCGGCGCCTTTGGCGATGATGTCGCGGGCTTCGAGCGGCGACATCGCTTTGCGGTAGGGGCGGTCGCTGGTGAGCGAATCCCAGACGTCGGCCACGGCGATGATGCGGGCCTCGAGGGGAATGTCTTCCCCCTCGGTGGGATGATAGCCCGAGCCGTCCCACTTGTCGTGGTGGGCGAGGATGATGGGGATGACGCGGCGCAGCGAGCCCCCCACTGGCTCCAGCAGCCCGAGCCCCTTTTCGACGTGCTGTTTCATCTCCTCGTATTCCTTTTCGCTCAAGCGGGCGGCTTTGTAGAGGATGTCGCGGCTGATGTCGAGCTTGCCGATGTCGTGCAGCAGCGCGGCGGCCCGCACGTCTTCAATCTGCTCCGACCCCAGCCCCAGGTAGCTCGCAATCTTAGCGGCGTAGACGGAAACGCGGTAGGAGTGGTTCTGGGTGTACTTGTCCTTGGAGATGAACTGGCGCAGGATGAGCAAGATGCCGTGGTAGGTCCGGCGCAGCTCCTGGATGTAGTTCTCTTTCCGCTCGTACAGCGTGCCCATGGTGTAAGCAGTGACCACTAGGATGCCGCCCCAGAGGGTGATGTCGAACCAGCGCTCGGTGGCCCGCCAGGCCGGGCTCATCTCGCCCAGCACGGGCTTGAAGTACATGACGAAGACCACCAGAAAGATGCTGGCGAAGGCGGTCAGCGTGGCGTGGCGCCGGCCGTACACGTAGGCGGAGAAGAGGGTCGGCAGCACGTAGAGGCTCAAGACCATACGGTCGGCCGCCACGAGAATGTTCACCAGCCCGGCAAGGACCAGCAGGGAGAAGACCAGCAACAGCTCCTTGTTGATCTCTGCCAGGTTACGAAGCGAAACGGCTGACATGAGGGTTCCTCCTCTGTCGGGAAGGCGGCGCGCGCAGCCGGTCTGCGGGTCCGGCTGCTGCCGGCTATCCTACCCCCACGGGAGGCCTCGGGGCAATGCCGGGCCGGCTGGCTTGCACGGGCAGGCGTAGAAGGTATAGAGTCGTAGCCGATGCGGGTGCGGGTGGAGTGCCACGCGGGCCACCGGGCCGACCAGCGACCCCTGCGCTTCTATTTAGCCGAGCGACGGTTCGAAGTCGTAGACGTGCTCGACCAGTGGTATGGCCCCGAAGATTTCTACGTGCGCGTGCGCGCCGACGACGGCAACATCTACATCCTGCGTCACAGCCACGATCCCAACCAGGATTTCTGGACGCTGGAGTCGTTCCGCCGGGCTACGGTAGCGAGCTGAACAATCTCTCCCCGGACGGGCGGCGACCCCATCACTCTCCGCGTGCTTCCCCTAGGGACAAACGGTCCAGGGCCAGCGCTGTTCCCGCCAGCAGCCACAGCAGCATTGCCACCTCGGAATCGCCGAAGTTGTAATGCACCAGGCTGCTGGCGAGAAAGCCCGTGGCGGCGCCGAAGAGGCCTAGGACCAAGCCGTGGGCGCGCCAGTCATCCGCCGCTGGTTGCTTCACGCGGCGCACGAGCAGGCGGACGTAGACGACGATGAGCAGCAGCCACGCTACCAGCCCCACGAGCCCGCGCTCGACGCCGAGCTGGATGGGCGTGGAGTGGAAGTGGCTGTGCAGCCGCATCTCCTCGTAGGCCCGCAGTCCCAGCTCCCGCCAGCGCAGCAGGATCGTGTCCATCCCCACGCCGAGCAGGGGATGCTCCCGGATGAGCCGCAGCCCGTCGGCCCACATCAGTTCCCGATACTGAATGCTCTTGTCAGCCCGGTTGTAGAAGCCGACGCCGCGCCACTCGACCAACAAGGTGTTGAGTCCCAGTGCCACCAGGGGCGCAGCCACCAGCAGCGCGAGACGCGCCCGCCGGCCCACCTTCACCGAAATCATGGCCAGTGCGGCCAGCGCCAGTGCCGCCCAGGAAGCGCGGGTAAAGGTGGCGGCCAGCGCGGCGACCAGCAGCAAGGCCAGCGCCAGAAGCAGTGCTGCCGCCGGAGCCCGCTTGCGTGGATAAGCCAGCCAGAGCCCCAGCGCCAGCGCGGCCAGTTGCAGCATCACTTCGGCGTAGGTCACGAAATGGCTGTAGGTGCCGCGGGCGCGGATGCCGCGGCCGGTTTTTACGCGGTAGCCCCAGGTGTCGGGTGAGGAGCCAGCACCGAGGTCATCCGCGGGGACGGTGAACTGGTAGAGCTTGACGCCGGTGCGCAGGGCCTGGCAGGTGAGCGGCTTTTCGGGGTCATGTTCGGCCAGGAGCCGGTCAAAGTGGGCCGGGCCTTCGATCGGCTTTCCATCGCAGGCGAGGATGACGTCGCGCGGTTTGACGCCGGCGCGCTCGAAGGGGCTCCCGGGCGCCACGGCGACGATGTCCACGCCGCGGCCGACAATCTTTTCCCAGACCACGAGTCCGGCACTCAGCGCCGCGGAAGCAAGCAGCACGGCTACGAGCTGCCAGACCTGTCGCCTGGTTCGCAGAATTCCCGCCGTGACCGGGGCGATCAGGATGAGGACGGTGCCGGCGAGCTTCGCCAGGCTGATCCGCGGTTCTAGGGAGAACAGCGCCGCGAGTATGCTGGCCGCGACGAACAGCAAAATGGGGAGGTCGAGGGGCGTGCGCTCCGGCCGCCGGCGGCCCGCCACGAGCCCGATGACCCATACGAGCGCCGCCAGTGTGGCGGTTATCTGCGCGACGGAGATGGAATGGGGCAGGGCGGCGGCGAAAGCGAGCAGGAAGGCGTGGGCGAGGCGGTTCGAGCGGTCGCTGGGCGTCGTTGACAAAAAAGCGCTCCTCCTGTAAATTTGATTGTTTGCGGCTGCGATCGCAAACTTTTTGTGTATCTATGCGAACCTATTATCCCACAGGGCGAGAGGCCGGCGAGTTGAGAGAGGAAAAGTGGCACCTGGTGGATGCCCGCGAGCAGGTGCTGGGACGGTTGGCGACGCGTGTGGCCCGTTTGCTCATGGGCAAGCACAAGGTGCGCTTCACCCCCGGGGTCGAAGTCGGGGACCACGTGGTGGTGATTAACGCCCGCCGCGTGCGCCTGACCGGGAAGAAGCTCGAGCAGAAGGTCTATCGCTGGCATTCCGGCTACCCGGGTGGCCTGAAGGAAGTGAAGGCGCGCCACCGGTTTTCGAGCAAGCCGGAAGAGATGGTGCGCGACGCCATCCTGGGGATGCTGCCCAAGAACAAGCTGCTGCGCCGCCGCGCCAAAAAGCTGCGCGTCTATTCGGACGACAAGCACCCGCACGCGGCGCAGAAGCCCGAGCCAGTTCAGTGGACGAATTAGGAGGCAAGGTGGAGGAGTTGGAAAAACAGGAGCAGCCGGAGCCGGAAGCCGCGGCGCCGGAGGTGGAATCGCCCGCGCCGGAAGCAGCGGCGGAACCAACGCCGGAAGCCGCCGGGGAAGCCGGGCCGGCATTGGAAGCGGAGGCGGCGCCGTCGGGCAACGGCCGCCGGGTCTTTTACGGCACGGGCCGGCGGAAGACGTCCGTCGCCCGCGTCTATCTGCGGTCGGGCAGCGGGCAGTTGCGGGTGAATGGGCAGCCGCTCAATGCCTTCTTCACCACGCCCGCCTGGCGCCGGCAGGCGCGCGAGCCGCTGATTTTTGCCGGGGTGGCCGAGCAATACGACGCGGAGATCACAGTGAAGGGCGGCGGCAATGGCGGCCAGGCCGGAGCGGTGCGGCTGGGGATTGCGCGAGCCCTGGCGGCGGCGAACCCGGAGCTCAGAACCAAGCTCCGCCGCACAGGTTTTCTCACCCGCGACCCGCGGATGAAGGAACGCAAGAAATACGGCCAGAAGGGCGCGCGACGCCGCTTCCAGTGGACGAAGCGCTGAGGCCGGCGAGGAGAGTGCGTTGGCTACCGTAACCATGAAGGAACTGCTGGAGGCGGGGGTTCACTTCGGCCACCAGACGCGCCGCTGGAACCCGAAGATGAAGGAGTACATCTTCGGCGAGCGCAACGGCATTTACATCGTCGACCTCCAGAAGACGCTCAAGATGTTCAAGGAGGCGGCGCAGTACGTGGCCGACCTGGCGGCGCAAGGGAAGTCGCTCCTCTTCGTCGGCACCAAGCGGCAGGCGCAGGAAGCCATCGCCGAGGAAGCGCAGCGCTGCGGGATGTTTTACGTCAACCACCGCTGGCTGGGCGGCACGCTCACCAACTGGGCCACCATCCAGAAATCCATCAAGCGCTACAAAGAGCTCGAGGCCATGGAAGAGGACGGCCGCATGGCGCAGATTCCCAAGAAGGAAGCTATCCGCCTGCGCCGCGAGCTGCGCCACTACCGCGACAACCTGGTCGGCATCAAGGACATGCCCGGCCTCCCCGACTCTCTCTTCGTCATTGACTCCGATAAGGAAGCCATCGCCGTGCAGGAAGCCCGCAAGCTGGCCATCCCCGTGGTGGCCGTCGTGGATACCAACTGCGACCCCGACCAGGTGGACCACATCATCCCCGGGAACGACGACGCCCTGCGCGCCATCCGGCTCTTCACCTCCAAGGTCGCCGACGCCGTGCTCGAGGGCCGCCAGATTTTCGAGCAGTCGCAACTGGAGGCCGCCAAGGCCATCGAAGCCGCCGAGGCCGCTGCTCCGGCCGACGCCGCGGGCGAATACGCCGGGACGCCGGAAGAGCTGGAAGAGGTCGCCGAAGTTTACGACCCCGACGAGCTCCTGCCGCCGCACCTGCGCCCGCGCGCCGTCCCGCAGGTGGACGAATACGGCGAGCCGCTGGAGCCCGCGGCCGAGGAGCCGGCCGAAACCCGCTCCGAGGACTCGGCGGGCAGCGGCACCTGATGTCCGACCCGGACAGATTTTTCGCCGCACGCGCCGCCAGCCGGCGCGCCGGCCCCTTCAACATCTCATCCGCAGAGGGAGTCGTCGTCCTGTGAGTCCGGAAAGCAATTCTTCGACAGAGACCAACACCGGCATTTCTGCGCAGGCGGTCAAGCAGCTCCGCGAGCAGACGGGCGCGGGCTGGATGGACTGCAAGGCGGCGCTGGCCGCCACCGGCGGCAACCTCGAGCAGGCGGTGGCCTGGCTGCGCAAGAAGGGCATGGCCTCGGCGCAGCGCAAGGCCGGGCGCGCCACCAGCGAAGGCGTGGTGGCGAGCTACATCCACGCCGGCAACAAGATCGGCGTGCTGGTGGAAGTGAACTGCGA
>JACPRL010000156.1 GCA_016189965.1 Acidobacteriota bacterium
CTCAGCCCAGCGGCTCCTTTATCCCGAGCGGAGTCGAGGGATGCCGCTGGGCCTCGGCCTGACTTTCGTCGCGGTCGCGCTGCTGCTGGGCCTCAACGTCGGCGGGGTGCGGGAGCGGCTCTTCGGGGCGCCTACGCCGCAGATTGATTCCATCGCCGTACTGCCGCTGAAGAATTTGTCGGGCGACCCCGAGCAGGAGTACTTCGTCGAGGGGATGCACGAAGCGTTGACTGCCGAGCTTTCGAAGATCAGCGCGCTGAAAGTCATCTCGCGCACCTCGGCGATGCAATACAAGGACGTGAAAAAGGCCATGCCGCAGATTGCGCGCGAGCTGGGCGTGAACGGCCTCATCGAAGGCTCCGTGGCGCGCGAGGGCGACCAGGTGCGCATCACCGTGCAGTTGATCCACGGGCCCAGTGACCGGCACCTTTGGGCGCAGAGCTTCGACCGGCAACTACGGGGCATCCTGGCCTTGCACAGCGAAGTGGCACGGGCGATTGCCCGCGAAATCAAGATTGCGGTGACGCCCGCGGAAGAGGCCCGCGTGGCCCGCACGCGCCCGGTCAACCCCGAGGCCTATCGGCTTTACATCCTGGGCCGCTACCACTGGAACAAGCGCACGCCGGAGGGGTTCAAGAAAGCGGCCGAGCACTTCCAGCAGGCCATTGACCTCGACCCCACTTACGCGTCGCCCTACACCGGTTTGGCCGACAATTACGTGGTGCAACCCTCCTTCGGGACGCTCTCACCCGGGGACGCTTATCCCCGCGCCAAGGCCGCCGCCCAGCGAGCGTTGGAGATTGACGCCTCCCTGGCCGAGCCCTACGCCACGCTGGGTGACGTGCTGATGGAGTACGAGTGGGACTGGGAAGGCGCGGAGCGAGCGTTCCGGCGCGCGCTGGAGCTCAATCCTAATTACGCCACTGCGCATCAGTGGTACGCCGAGTACCTGGCCTACGTGGGGCGGCACGAAGAGGCCATCGCCGAAATCAAACGGGCCCAGGAACTCGACCCTCTTTCCCTTATTATCAACACCCAAGTGGGGTGGACCCATTACCTTGCCCGCCAATACGATGAGGCGGAGGAGGCCACGCGCAAGCCTTTGGAGATGGACCCGAGCTTCCCCCAGGCGCACTTGATCCTTGGCCAGATTTACCTGGCGACGGGCAGGCTGGAGGAAGCCGCTGCCCCCTTTCATCGCGCACTGGAGCTTGGCCCCACCTCGCCAGTATTTCGGGCCAGTCTGGCTGAGGGCTACGCCCGGACGGGCAAAAGAGAAGAAGCACGGCGCATACTGGAGCAATTGGAGAAAGAATCAAAGGAAAGGTATGTGCCCGCCGGCGCGATAGCGCTCATTTATGCCGAGCTGGACGAGAAGGACCACGCCTTCCACTGGCTAGAAAAATCTCTTCAGCAGCGCGACTCGTTCGCGACTGAAATGAAAGTAGAGCCGCGTTTCGATGTCCTGCGTTCCGACCCGCGCTTCCAGGACCTGCTGCGGCGGATGAACTTCCCCGAATGAGCGCGAACCGTCACCCGCGATCCGTGCCGAGGTCAGGCTTCGATTAGACCCTGCGGCGGAGCGGCGCCCTGGTTCGGTTCGGCATACCTCTCGGGCGTAAGTCGTTGTACTCTAGTCGGCCAAGATGGCAACCAGAGCTGAGGCGCGGGTCGAGGTCTACCGCTTCCATCCCGCCGTCGTGGTGGCGGCGGTGGTGCTGGCCCTCCTGCTGCAGTCCTCCCTGCCTCTTTATCTGCCTTTCGTGCCGCTGCTGCCGCTCGTCGACCTCGCCCTGCTGGTGGTCATCTATTTCGGCATCAGCCGGCGCAACCCCTCGACCGGGCTCCTGCTGGGGCTGGTGGTCGGCGTGCTCCAGGACGCCCTCAGCGGGCCCATCGGCGTCTTCGGGATGGCCAAGACCGTCATCGGCTACGCGGCTTCTTCTCTCAGCAGCCGCATTGACACCGACCAGCACCACGCCCGCCTGCTGCTGGTCTTCGTCTTCCACCATTTTCATCAGTTCATCTACGCGTTGGTGCAACGACTACTGCTCGACCAGCCGGCCGACTTCGTGAGCCTCCCCGTGCTCGAAGGCGCGCTTGTAAACTCGCTTTTGAGTGTGTTAGTTTTTCCGCTGCTGGATCGTTTTCGCCAGTCCACCTGAACGAGCATGCATCTGCTGGCCGAGCCCAAACTGCCTGCGCTGCGGCTCGGTCTGCTCCGCTACGCTGCCGTGGCGGCGGTGGTGCTGCTGGCAACCGGCTTCTGGCAATTGCAGGTGGTCCGGTCCGACCACTACGCGCAGCTCGCCGAGCGCAACCGCATCCGCACCTTGCCCATCATGGCGCCGCGCGGGGTGATCTTCGACCGCCACGGGCGCGTGCTGGTGGACCACTACCCCTCCTTCAGCGTCCTGCTGGTCCGCGAGCACGTGCAGGAAATCCAGGATTCGCTCCCCGTCATCGCCCGCGGGCTCTCGCTCGACCCCACCTGGCTCGAACAACACCTAGAGAAGTTCGCCGACGCCGCCCCCTACCAGCCCATCGTGCTCAAGGAAGAAGCCAGCCTGGCCGATATCGCTTTCGTGGAAGCCCACCGCACCGACCTGCCCGAACTCGAGCTGATGCTGGTCTACCGCCGCCGCTATCCCCCCGTCGGCCTGGGCGCGCACCTCTTCGGCTACGTGGGCGAGGCAACCAAGGACGAAATCGAACGGCTGGGCGTGCCCTCGGGCACCATCGTGGGCAAGATGGGGCTCGAGCGCCACTACGACCAGATTCTGGGCGGACAGGACGGCGAGCGCCGCGTCATCGTCGACAGCCGCGGCAAGGAAGTCAGTAAGCTCGACCAGAAAAAGCCCGTCCCCGGCCAGCCCGTCCGCCTGACGATTGACTACGACCTGCAAGTGGCCGCCGAGCACGCGCTCGAAGGCCGCCAGGGCGCCCTGGTGGCGCTTGACCCGCGCACCGGTGACATCCTAGCCTTCGTCAGTCGCCCCGCCTTTGACCCCAACCTCTTTGCCCTGCGCATCAGCCCCGAGGACTGGCAGGCGCTCACCGAAGACCCCGCCAAGCCTCTGCTGAACCGCGTCATCCAGGCGCAACTGGCCCCGGGGTCGGTCTTCAAGGTGATTGTGGCCGCGGCGGCCCTCGAGGAAGGGCTCTTCCGCGATGGCTCCTTCCGCGTGTACTGTCCCGGCTGGGCCAATCACTACGGCCGCGTCTTCCGTTGCTGGCGCCCGGAAGGGCACGGCACCGTCGAGCTGCACCGCGCCGTGGTCGAATCCTGCGACGTTTTCTTCTACCAGGTGGGTCGCTGGCTGGGCATCGAGCGCATTGCCCGCTACGCTAAACTCTTCGGCCTTGGCACGCGCACCGGCCTGGAGTTGCCTGGGGAGAAAGCCGGCCTGGTGCCGACGCCGGAGTGGAAGCTGCGGGCGATGAAGGAGGGCTGGATCGAGAGCGAAACCATCAGCGTTGCCATCGGGCAAGGGCCGGTGTTGGTGACGCCGCTGCAGCTGGCCTGGGCGGTTGGCGGCATCGCCTCGGGCGGCCTCTTTGCCCAGCCGCGGCTGCTGCTCGACCCGCCGGAGCCAACCGCCCACCGCCGCGTGCCCCTCAAAGCCGAAACCGTGGACGCCATCACGCAGGCCCTGTGGGGCGTGGTGAACGAGGAGGGCACCGGCAAGCTCGCCCGCCTGCCCGAGATCGACGTCGCCGGCAAGACCGGCACGGCGCAACTGGTGGGCTACGACACGCTCGAACGGGTGGGCCGCGAGACGGCGCGGCGCTTCCGCGACAACGCCTGGTTCATCGCCCTGGCCCCGCACCGCAACCCGGAAATCGTCGTCGCCGTCCTGCTCGAGCACGGCGAGCACGGCGCGGCGGCCGCGCCACTGGCCCGCGAAGTCATTCGCGCCTACTACGAAAAGAAGCCCCCAGCGCCGAAGACGGAAGTCGCGCAGGCGAGCGCCGCCGGCGCCCCGAGAGGCGACTGATGGTCGAGCGCGTCCGCTACCGCGAAATGGACTGGTTCCTGCTGGGCGTGGTCTTGCTCCTCTGCCTGCTAGGCCTGGTAGAGATCTACTCCACCACGCAGAATCATCCGCGCTTCGCCTCCATGGTGTGGCGGCAACTGGCGTGGATCGGCATCGGGCTGGCGGCGATGCTGGTCATGGCGCGGATTGACTACCACTCGCTGCTGGAGCAGGCACCCTGGATTTACGTCGCCACCCTGGGGACGCTGGTGGCGGTGTTTTTTGTCGGCACGGAAATTTTCGGGGCACGCCGCTGGATTGTGATCGGCGGCCTTACTTTTCAGGTGTCGGAACTCGCCAAGTGGTCTATAATTATCGTCTTGGCCAAGTACCTGAGCGACGTTCGGGGCGAAGCGCTCAGCGGGAAAGACCTGGCCAAGGTGGCCGTACTGGCGGGCCTGCCGGCAGTGCTGATTGCGGCCCAGCCAGACCTGGGCACCGCGCTGACGCTGGTGCCGGTGGCTGCCACGACCGTTTTTCTCGCAGGCCTGCGATGGAAGCATGCTCTGGCCTTGCTGGTAGCAGCGCTGTTGCTGCTGCCGGCGGGGTGGTTTGTGCTGCGGCCCTACCAGCGGGACCGGCTCGTGAGCTTCGTGCAGCCGGGTCGCAACCCCCAGGGAACGGGCTACCAGACCCTGCAATCGAAGATTGCCGTGGGCTCGGGCGGCTTCTGGGGCAAAGGCCTGGGAGAAGGGAGCCAGAACCAGTTGGGCTTCATCCCGGTGCGGCACGCGGAGTTCATCTTCGCCGCCTACGCCGAAGAGCAGGGCTTTGCCGGCATCCTGCTGGCTCTGGGGTTGTACCTGATGCTGCTGTTGCGGCTGCTGCACAACGTGGAGAGCGCGCCGGACCGTTCCGGGGCGCTGCTGGTGGCCGGGGTATTCGGCCTGCTGGGGTTCCATCTGTTGGTGAACGTGGGGATGGTCATCGGCTATATGCCGGTGACCGGGATTCCCCTGCCGCTGATGAGCTACGGCGGCTCGGCCACCATTTCAATGTTTCTGATGCTGGGCCTGGTGATGAGCGTGCGCCTGCGCCGCTACGTCAACCTCTAGGCCCGGGCCCTGTATTCTTCTGGGGGCCTTCCGTCCCGCGGGGACGGAGAAACGCTTCGCTCGGGGCGAAGTGAGCAGAAGAGATCGGCAAGGAACGACACGAGCAGGGGCGGCCCCGAGAGCGCTGCTGCCAGAGACGAAAGACAGACGATGAAACTATCAGGGCAGTGGAGGAACCCCGCGGAGGGGAGCCGGCTGCGGCTCCGCCCCTCCCAGCCCCGCTGCCCGGCGAGGAATTGGCATGTCGAAGGAAATGATTCTTTCCACCTCCCCGCACGAGACCAAGGTCGCGATGCTCGAGGGAGGACAAGTTGTTGAAGTCTACATTGAACGCGAGAAAGAGATCGGGTTGGTGGGCAGCATCTACAAGGGCCGCGTTACCCGCGTGCTGCCCGGGATGCAGTCCGCCTTCGTAGACATCGGGCTCGAGCGCGACGCCTTCCTTTACGTCTCCGACTACTTCGAAGATCTGGAAGAGCTCACCGACACCGAGCGGCTGCCTCTGCCGGAAGACACTCCCGTCGCCGAACTGCAAGAAGAGCCGCCCACCGCGGCTCCTCCAGTTGAGGAGCGCCAGCCGGAGCCGGAGGAGGAAGAGCGGCAACCGGCCTTTCTGGACTCCCAACCCGCTTACCGGCCGTCCGAACCCGCCTTGCGCTTGCCGGAGACCCGGCCTCCCGACCGCGGCGGCCACCGCCGGCGCCACCATCGAGGCGGGCGCAACCGCCACCGGCACGGGCGCGGCCGTCCCGACGAGCGCCGCCCCGCACCCCGCTGGCAGGCGAACCGACTCCCCCCGCCTTCCGACGAGCCCATCATCCTCCCCGGAGAATCGCTGGCCAAGTACCGCGACCGCACCCCCGCCCCACCGGTGGAACCAACGCCCGAGGCCCACGGGGCCGAGGAGAAGAGTTTCCGGGAACCATTGGCCGAGCCACGCGCAACGCACGAGAGCGCGCACCAACGGGCAGCCAGCGCGGCTGAGGAAACTTTGCCGCCGGCTGTGGCGCCGGAGCAGACCGAGGAGGCCTTCGAAGCCCGCCCCGAGCCCCTAGCGGCGCCGGTCCCTCAACCCGAATTGCCGCGCGAAGAGCTCTCCGAACCCGCCGCCGCCGCAGAGGAGGAGAGCGGGCCCTCGGCTGAAGAAGAGCCTGCCAGCCAAGGCACAGCCGCAGGAACCGCTCCCGGACCCACAGTGGAGCCGCGCGCCGAGGAAGAAATCGAAGCGCGGGAACTGGCCGCCATCGGCCGCATCAACCATGAGCGACAGGGCGACCTGCCGCCCTCCGTCCAGGAGCGCACCGCGGGCGGGGTGGAGTGGACGCGAAGCCACGAGGGACGCCGAGGTCGCCCCGACCGGGACCGGCCGCGGCATCGCGGCGGCCGCGGGCGCGGCCGGCACCGCGACCGGGACCGGGGCCGCGAGGAACGCCGCTTCGGCCGCCCCCGCACACATGCCCGGCCGAGCCGCGGCCAGCCGCCGATTGCCGAGCTGCTGCGCGCGGGCCAGGAAGTCATCGTGCAAATCGCCAAAGAGCAGATGGGGACCAAGGGCGCCCGCATCACCTCGCACATCACCCTGCCGGGCCGCTTCCTGGTCTTCATGCCGACGATTGACCACATCGGGGTGTCGCGCAAGATCGCCACGGCGGAAGAGCGCAGCCGCCTGCGGCGCATCCTGCTCGAGCTCAAGGGGCGCATCACCGGCGGCTTCGTGGTGCGGACGGCGGCAACTGGCTGCAGCGAGGACGACCTGCGGGAGGACATCGACTACCTGGTCAAGCTCTGGCACGACATCCGCACCCGGGCCGAGGAGGGCTCCGCCCCGGCGCTGCTGCATACCGACCTGAACGTAATCGAGCGCATCCTGCGCGACCAGTTCACCAGCGAGTACGAAAGCGTTTGGTTGGACAACGAGGAGGACTACGCCCGGGCGGCGGAATTCGTGGCCCGCTTCCAACCCGCGCTCGCCGGCCGCCTGAAGCTCTACACCAAGCCCGCGCCTGTCTTCGACGAGATGGGTGTGCAGCAGGAGATTGACCGCGCCCTGCGGCCCAAGGTGTGGCTGAAGTCCGGCGGCTACATCGTCATCAACCAGACCGAGGCGCTGGTGGCGATTGACGTCAATACGGGCAAGTTCGTGGGCAAGGGCTCCTCGCGCCTGGAGGACACCATCGTCAAGACCAATCTGGAAGCGGTCGAGGAGCTCGTGCGGCAGATCCGGCTGCGCGACCTGGGCGGCATCATCATCATCGACTTCATTGACATGGAGGATCCCCGCAACCGCCACCGCGTCATGCGGGCGCTGGAGGATGCGCTGCGAGCCGACCGGGCGCCCTCGAAGCTGCTCAGCTTCAACGAATTCGGCCTAGTGGCCATCACGCGCAAACGCAGCCGGCAGTCGCTCGAGCGCGTCCTCTGCCAGCCCTGTATGTACTGCCTGGGCACCGGCATGGTGAAGTCGCTCAGCACACTCTGCTACGACATTCAGGGCGAAGCGCGCAAGATGGCCACGCAGATGGACGCGCCCGAACTGACCATCCGCGCCCACCCTGACGTGGCCAAGGCGCTCAAAACCGAGCAGCGGGCGCTCATCCGGGAGCTCGAGGAGCAGACCGGCAAGCAAATCGTCATCCAGGCCGACAACACCCTGCACTTCGACCAGTACAACATCTACTAGTCGCTGGACGCTAGAGGTTGGACGTAGCGGAACCCTTCAGGGTTCCACCTCAGCCTACTTGAGTGGAAGGCTGAAGCCTTCCGCTACGGCGAGGGTTCGGCCTGGAGCCAGAGGACTTCATAGGGGCCGAGGCGGGCTTTCAACCCTCCGCCGGCAACCTCGAACTGCTTCTCGCTCAGCAGGTCTTTCCACGCTCGACACTCGCCCAGTTCACCGGCCGGGAATTCGACCGCTTGCACGCGGTCGCTCACGTTGGTGAGCGCCAGCACCCGCTGGCCACCGTCGGCCGCTTCCCGCAGCAGCGTGAACACGGCCGGGTTGCCGCGCAGCACCCGCTGCGGGGCGTTGGGGTGGAAGGCGGGCGAGGAAATGCGGGTTTCAAGCAACCGGAAGAATCTCCGTGCGATGTTGTGGCAGGCGCACCCCTCGTCGCCCAGCAGCTCAAAGAGCTTCCGCTCGAAAATTGTAGCGCGGTTGATGCTGCGCGCCTCCCCGGTGGTCCGCACCGCCTCCTGGTCGTTGCGCCCGCCCACCAGGCTGGGGAGATAGATGGCCGGGACGCCGACCAGGGCCAGCGCAATCGCCCGCGAGGCCACGAACCGCTCCACCTGCCGGTCGACGCTCTCCCCGTTCCCCTCGCGGTTCAAGGCGTCGAACCAGGTGATGTTCAGCTCGTAGGGTTCCCGCGCGCCGTCGCCCGCGTCGCGGTAGGACACCAGCCCGCCGTGCGCCCGCACGTGGTCGACCAGCAGCTCGATCTCCTCCCGCGGCACCAAGTTCTTCACCGGCAGCACGCCCACGCCGTCGTGCGAGTCGAGGAAATTGAAATAGGTCGCCGTATCCGAGACGGGCTGGAGCGAGGCGGCCCAGTCGGCCAGCCGCCGGGCGTCGCCGGTGTGGAAGGCCAGCAGCACCAGGGGCGGCAGGGCGAAGTTATAGACCATCTGGGCTTCGTTGCGGCCGTCGCCGAAGTAGCGGACGTTGTCCTCGTGGGGCACGTTGGTTTCGGTGAGCAGGGCCACGGGCGGGGCCACGATGTCCAGCACCAGCCGGAACAACTGCACGATGCAGTGCGTCTGCTGCAGGTGCGCGCTCGTCGTCCCCAGCTCCTCCCAGAGGTAGGTGACCGCGTCGAGCCGGATGATGTCGGCACCGCGCCGGACGTAGCTGAGAAGAATCTCCAGGATGCGCAGCAGCACTTTGGGGTTCTGGAAGCTGAGGTCGATCTGGTCGGGCCCGAAGGTGGTCCAGACGTACTTCGGCCCGCGGAGGGTCTGGAAGCGGGTGAGCAGGGGGGTGGTGCGCGGGCGCAGGATCAGCTTCAGGTCTTCGTCGCTGACCGCTTCGCGGGTGGAGAAGGTGGTGAAGTAGTCCTGGCAGTCCGGGTCGCCGTTCAGGAAGCGCTGGAACCAG
>JACPRL010000157.1 GCA_016189965.1 Acidobacteriota bacterium
GAGTTAGGTCTTTTGTAGGTGGCCTTCTTGCATGGTTTCATCTTCCCCTATTATCTCACGGCTGGACTTGCCGGTCACACCCTCAAAACCACCTTGCCGAACTGCTCCCGCTTCTCCAGGTGCGCGTGGGCCGCGGCCGCCTCGGCCAGCGGGAAAATCTTGTCCACCACCGGGCGCAGCTTCCCCTGCTCGACCAGCTTCAACACCGTCAGCACCTCGCCCCGCGTCCCCATGTAGCTCCCCAGCAGCGACCACTGGAGGACGAACAGCCGCCGAATATCAATCTTGGCCTCGGCCCCGGTGGTCGCCCCGCAGGTAACCAGCCGGCCGCCTGGCGCCAGGCTCGCCAGGCTCTTCTCCCACGTGGCCGCGCCCACGTGCTCGAAGACGACGTCGACGCCGCGCTTCGCGGTGCGCTTCTTCACCTCCTCGGCGATGTCCTGCTTCGAGTGGTTGATGAGCTCGTCGGCGCCGAGCTCTTTGGCTTTGGCCAGCTTGGCGTCCGAGCCGGCCGTGGCGAACACGCGTGCCCCCACCAGCCGAGCAATCTGCACCGCCGCGCTCCCGATGCCGCTCCCCGCTCCCAGCACCAGCACGCCCTCGCCGGCGCGCAGCCCCGCGCGTGTGATCAGCATGTGCCAGGCGGTCAGGAACACCAGCGGCACTGCCGACGCCTCCTCAAAGCTCAGGTTGGCCGGCATCGGCAGCGTGTTCACTTCCGGCGCCCGCACGTACTCGGCGCAGCCGCCGTCGACCATGTAGCCGAAAATCGTATAGCGCCGGCAGAGGTTGTCGAGCCCGCTGATGCAGGCGTCGCACGTGTTGCAACTCAACCCCGGCGCCAGCACCACTTTCTGCCCCACCTTGACGCGCGTCACGCCCTCGCCCACCCGCGCCACTTCGCCGGCAATGTCGCTGCCGAGGATGTGCGGCAGCGGAATCTGCACTCCGGGCAGGCCCTGGCGCACCCAGAGGTCGAGGTGATTGAGCGCGCAGGCCCGCACCCGCACCAGCACCTCGCCCACACCCAGCTTCGGCTCGCCCACTTCGGTGTAGCGCAGCACCTCCGGCCCGCCGTGCTCTGAAAAAACGATGGCCTTCATCTCATCCTCCGTCCTCGATGGGTGCCGCGTACCTTACCACGCAGCCTCGCCTCTGTCATCCCGGCCCCTGCCTCGTCTGCGTCTGCTTCCTGGGTCCCCTCTGCATCCTCTGTGGGCTCTGTGCCTCTGTGGTGAATTCTTTTTCGCGCCGCTTGCCTCTTGCTGCAAAGCGGGCGACAATCGCTTCTTCCCAACGCGGTGGGCTTGTGAAGCGACCCCTCTCCCTTGCAGCTCCGTTCGTTCTTCTGCTTCCCTTCTCCCTGCTCGTGCGCGCCCAGGACGTTCCCGCACCCGTCACGGCGGAAGGAATCGGCGAGCGGCTGCGGGCGGCGCACGTTGCCATCGAGAAGCGCAACGCCGCAGGGCGCGTCCTTGGCCTCGGCTCCGGCTTCCATCTCGCCCCGCACGGCTACGTCCTCACCGCCTTTCACGTCATCGATGGCGCCAGTTCCCTGCGCGTCACCACCGGTGATAAGACCTTCGACCTCGATTCCGTCCTCGCCTGGGACCGCCGCCACGGCTACGCCGTTCTGCGGCTGCCCGAAGCAGACTCTGCCGCGGCCTTGGCACCTGCGGCACCTGGCAGCGTGCAGGTAGGCGAGCGTGTTTTCGCCTTCGATCCCAGCGCGCCCGACAACCCGCTAGTCGAAGGAGAAGTCCGGGGCCGGACCGCGTTCCCCGAACTGGGCGAGCGCCTCAGCCTTTCTTTTCTCGTGCATCAGGAGGCGAGCGGCGGCGCGCTGGTGAATCAACACGGCGAGGTCGTGGGGCTACTGCAAGCCCCAGGCACGCTGCTGCCGGGCGGCTGGTCGGTCGACCCGCAACGCATTGTGCAACTGCTCTTCGGCTCCGCCTACGAAGCCCACGCGGTCGGCCTGCCGCTCGATGCCCTGCGCAACCCCTTTCCCGCACAGGCCACGCCGCTGGCCGAGCTGGCCCGCGGCGGCCTATTCGTCAGCCCGCTGGCCGAGGACGACGTCGTCAGCCAGGGGACCGTCGTCCACCGGCTCACCCGCCGGATCCGGCAAGGCGTCTTCGTCTCCCCGCAGACCGACGCCGACTCCGGCCCGAGCCCGCTGCGTCGCCGGCCCACCAGCACGCAGCCCCTCCTGAACGCCGTCGACTCGCGCTTCGAGTATCGTCGCGCCGACGAACACCTGCACGTCTTCGTCGTCTGGGGGCCGCGCTCCAAGCGCCAGCACCAACTCAGCCTCCGCCTCTACGACCTGGAGAACCGCCTGCGGGTCCGCAGCAAGCCGAGCAAGCTCAAGCTTGCGCCCGGCGACGAGAAGAGCAACTGGTGGAAGATCAGCTTCGACAAGCTGCCCGCTGGCCTCTACCGCGTCGACGTCCTGCTCGACGACTCCCCCGTCTGGCGCTCCTTCTTCCGCCTGCTGGATTGACGAAAGCGTGGCCGGTGCAGGGGATCCTTCGCTTCGCTCAGGATGACAGGTGCTTGGTGCCTGGCGCCGGGTGCGTGGTGCTTTCCGGTTTTCGGTTTTCGCTTTTCGATTTTCGTTTTTCTGTTTTTCGCTTTTCGCGACTGTGGTTGACAACCGCCCCGCGACTGGCTAGCCTACTCCCAGCACCGAAGGGCGATGGACCTCTACGAAGAAATCGTCCGGCTGCAACGCCAGGGCCGCAAGGCGGCGCTGGCCACCATCGTCCACACCGCCGGCTCCATCCCCAGTTTCCAGAGCTCGAAGATGTTGGTCCGCGATGACGGCTCCATCTTCGGCACCGTCGGCGGCGGCTGCGTCGAAGCCGAAGTCTGGGCCGCGGCCCGTGAAGTGATGGAGGAGGAAAAGCCGCGCAAGCTCAGCTTCAACCTCAACGCCGACCCGCGCTACGACATCGGGCTCACCTGCGGCGGCACGCTGGAAATCTATATCGAGCCGGTTCTCGCCCGGCCCACCTGCTACGTCTTCGGCGCCGGCCACGTGGGCTACTTCACCGCGCGCGTCGCCGCGCTGGCCGGCTTCTCGCTGGTCGTCTGCGACGACCGGCCGCAGTTCGCCAACCGCGAGCGCTTCCCCGACGCCGCCTCCCTCCACGCCGACGAGTGGGAGAAAATCTTCGCCCAGCTCGAGCCCAACGAGTTCTCCTACCTGGTCATCGCCACCCGCGGCCACAAGGACGATATGCGCGTGCTGCGCTGGGCGGTCACGACCCGCGCCCGCTACATCGGCCTCATCGGCAGCCAGCGCAAGGTGCTCTCGATTTACAAGGTGCTCAAAGAGGAAGGCGTGCCGCGCGAAAAACTCGAGCGCGTCCACGCCCCCATCGGAATTGAAATCGGCGCCCTCACGCCGGAGGAAATCGCCGTCAGCATCGTGGCCGAGATGATTGCCGTCCGCCGCCACGCGCCGGTACCGGGCCCAAAGTCAGTCGGCCCGGCCGCCGCGGAATCCTCCTCGGTCGAAGTCGAATCGTAGGCGCGGCCGCCCGGCACTGCCGAGCGAAGGATTTGAGCGTCTAATAAGCTGCAAGTCAGCAGAATCTCAGAGGAGGTCTTATGGCGCGCGAGGGCAAGACTTCTTCTTCCTTTCCGCTCAGCCGGCGGCGGTTCCTGCAAGGCGTCAGCGCCGGGACGGCCGCCGCCGTGTTCACCCCCGAGCTGGCCCAGGCGCAGCTCCAGATTGATGAACAGATCGGCGAGCCGCCGCGTCGCAGCCTCCGCCTGCGCGTCAACGGCCGCATCTTCCGCCTCAGCGTCGAGCCCCGCTGGACCCTGCTCGACGTGCTGCGCAACCAGCTCGACCTCACCGGCACCAAGCGCGTCTGCGACCGCGGCGAGTGCGGCGCCTGCACCGTCCTGCTGGACGGCCTGCCCGTCTACTCCTGCCTGCTGCTGGCGCTCGACGCCCCCGATCACGACATCCAGACCATCGAAGGGCTGTCGGCTGACGGCCGCCTCCATCCTCTCCAGGAAGCCTTCGTCCGCCACGACGCGCTGCAGTGCGGTTTCTGCACCCCGGGCATGGTGATGAGCTGCAAGGCGC
>JACPRL010000158.1 GCA_016189965.1 Acidobacteriota bacterium
AGGGATCGAGCCGCCATGAACTTCCGGTCTCTTTTTAGTGTCTTCTCATCCGACCTGGCCATCGACCTAGGCACCGCCAACACCCTGGTCTACGCCGCCGGGCGCGGCATCGTGGTGAACGAGCCTTCCATCGTCGCCCTCAACAAGAACAACGGCGAAATCTGCGCCGTGGGTAAAGAAGCCAAGGAGATGCTGGGCCGCACCCCGGGCAACATCGTGGCCATCAAGCCCATGAAGGACGGGGTGATCGCAGACTTCAAGGTCACCGAGCGCATGCTCAACTACTTCATCCAGAAAGCCCACAACCGCAAGCTGCTGGTGCACCCCCGCATCGTCATCGGCGTCCCCAGCGAAATCACCCCGGTGGAAAAGCGGGCCGTGCAGGACTCCGCCTACCGGGCGAAAGCCAGCGAGGTCTATCTGGTCGAGCAGGCTATGGCGGCGGCCATCGGCGCCGGGCTGCCCATCAGCGAGGCCTGCGGCAACATGATCGTGGACATCGGCGGCGGGACGACGGAGGTTGCCGTCATTTCGCTGAGCGGGATTGTCTTCTCCACCTCCATCCGCGTGGCGGGCAACGAGATGGACGAAGCCATCATGCATTACCTCAAGCGTAAATATAACCTGCTGATCGGCGAGCGTACCGCCGAGCAGATCAAGCAGGAGATCGGCTCCGCCTACCCGATGGACAAGCCGATGTCGCTCGAAATCAAGGGCCGCGACCTCATCGCCGGCATCCCCAAGACCCTCACCATCACCGACGCCGAGATCCGCGAGGCCCTGGGCGAGTGCGTCTCCACCATCATCAACGCCCTCCGCATTGCACTGGAGCGCACCCCGCCCGAGCTCTCCGCCGACATCTCCGACCGCGGCATCGTGCTCACCGGTGGCGGCGCCCTGCTCAAAAACCTCGACAAACGCATCTCGGAGGAGACCGGCCTGCCCGTCTCCATCGCCGACGACCCGCTGGGCTGCGTCGCCCTGGGCGCGGGCAAGATGCTGAGCGACTTCAACCTGCTGCGGCAAATCAGCATCGAGTGAGCCGAGGGCGGGAGTGCCCATGCGCGCCTTTCTCGGAACCCAGCGCCACCTCCCCTTGCTGGTGGCCGTCTTGCTGGCCCAGCTCTTCCTGCTCGCCTACCAGATCAAGACCGAAAACGACGTCCGGCTCATCCGCCGCTGGGCCGTGGCGGTGATTGCCCCGGTGGGCAAGGCGGTGAACGCCGTGCAGGACACCGCCGGCTCGTTCCTCCGCCATTACGTCGCCCTCTACGACGCCCGGCAGGAAAGCGAACGGCTGCGGGCGGAGCTCGACCAGGCGCGCCTCCGCCTGCAGGAGCTGGAAGCGCGCGCCGCCGACACCGAGCAGCTCGCCACCCTGCTCGAATTCAAGCAGTCGCACGCCTGGGCGCCCCTCCTCGCCGCCCAGGTCATCGCCGCCAGCCCCGCCGCCGCCACCCGCACCGTGCTGATCGATCGCGGCCAGGCCGCCGGCCTCAAGCCCAACATGGCCGTGCTCACCCCCGACGGCGTGGTGGGGAAAGTCATGACCGTCTTCCCCGAGGCCGCGCAGGTGCTCCTCATCACCGACCGCAAAAGCGGCGTGGGCGTCCAGGTGGCCGGCTCCGAGCTGCTGGGGGTGTTGAACGGAACCGGCGGCCCGCTCTGCGCCCTCGAATACGTGCCCAATGAAGAAACCGTGGCGGTGGGCGCCACCCTGCTCACCTCCGGCCAGGATCAGATCTTCCCCAAAGGCTTGCCCGTCGGCCGCGTGCTCTCCGTCGGTCGGGGAGAGAGTTTTCAGGAGATCGTGGTGCAGCCCGCTGCGCGCCTGACCCGCCTCGAACACGTCCTCGTCCTCGCCGGCCCGCCCGAAGCACTCGCCACCACGGCGCAAGCCCCCGAGAGCCGCCGCCAGCTTTCCCGCTAGCACCGACCACCTGTTTACAAACACCTGTTCCCATCGGCTTCCGGTAGCGTCCCAGCTGTTCAGCCCAGCGGCTCCTGCCGCTGGGACCCCCGTGGCGGGAGCCACGGGGCTGAACATCGGAGTTGGTCCGTGGGCACTGGCGTCGGAATTAGGCCACTACCCCGGCCTCCCCTGCCTTGACTCGGCTCCGACGCCCGCCTAAGATGCGCCGCAGCGGGGTATCCCTCCCATGATTGGCCGGACGCTCGGGCACTATCGCATCGTGGAGAAAATCGGCCACGGCGGGATGGGGGAGGTCTACCGCGCCCGGGACGAACATCTGGGCCGCGACGTCGCCCTCAAAGTCCTCCGCGAAGGTCTGCTGGCCGATGAGGCCGCCCGGCGGCGCTTCCGCAAGGAAGCCGAAGCCCTCTCCAAGCTCAACCACCCTAACATCCAGACCGTCTTCGACTTCGACACCCAGGACGGCGTGGACTTCCTCGTCACCGAGTACGTCCCCGGGGTCACGCTGAGTAACCGTCTGGCGGGGAAAGCGCTCCCGGAGAAAGACATTCTCCGGCTGGGCCAGCAGTTGGCCGAGGGCTTGGCGGCGGCGCACGAGCAGGGCGTCATCCACCGCGACCTCAAGCCCTCGAACCTGCGGCTGACGCCCGACGGGCGGCTGAAGATCCTCGACTTCGGTGTAGCCAAGCTGCTGGAGCCGGTGAGCGGGACAGCGGCGACCGCATCCGGGACCCCGACGGTGGCGGGCACGCCGCTCTACATGGCGCCCGAGCAGCGGCGGGGCGAGCCGGTGGACGCCCGTAGCGACCTCTACTCGGCGGGCTTGGTGTTGGTCGAGATGGCCCCGGGGAAGCTGCCCGCGGTCTGCGACCGAGAGGGGAGCGGGAAACTCTCCACTCTTTCTCCGGGCTTGCAGCAGATCATTTACAAGTGCTGTGAAGACGACCCGGAGAACCGCTATCAGTCGGCCAAGGAGCTGGCGGTGGACCTGCGGCGGCTGGCCACCCCAACAGCGATTCCTTTAACGCCGAGCCCGGCTCGCCCTGAGCCTGCCGAACGGGCGGCACCCGCCGCCGGGATACTGGCAACACTCTTGCGCTCAGCCCAGCGGCTCCTTTATCCCGAGCGGAGTCGAGGGATGCCGCTGGGCCTCGGCCTGACTTTCGTCGCGGTCGCGCTGCTGCTGGGCCTCAACGTGGGCGGGTTTCGCGAGCGGCTCTTCGGGGCGCCTACGCCGCAGATTGATTCGCTCGCCGTACTGCCGCTGAAGAACCTGTCGGGCGACTCCGAACAAGAGTACTTCGTCGAAGGGATGCACGAGGCGCTGACCGCCGAGCTTTCGAAGATCAGCGCGCTGAAAGTCATCTCGCGCACCTCGGCGATGCAATACAAGGACGTGAAAAAGCCTATGCCGCAGATTGCGCGCGAGCTGGGCGTGACGGGCCTCATCGAAGGCTCCGTGGCGCGCGAGGGCGACCAAGTGCGCATCACCGTGCAGTTGATCCACGGCCCCACGGACCAGCACCTGTGGGCGGAGAGCTACCAGCGAGAGCTGCGCGGCATCCTGGCCCTGCAGAGCGAGGTGGCTCGGGCCATCGCCCGCGAAATCCAAGTCGCCATGACGCCGGAACAAGACATCCGCCTGGCCCACGCCCGCCCCGTCAACCCGGAAGCCTACAATGCATACTTGCAAGGGCGGTACTTTTACGAGCGGCGAACCAAGGAGGAACTGGAGAGGGCCGTTGGCTACTACGAGGAGGCGATCCAGCTCGACCCCAACTATGCAGCGGCGTGGGCAGGGCTGGGGATCACCCGCCACCATCAGGCAGATTGGGGCTACGTAACTAGGGAAGAGGGCCACCGGAAGGCGCGGCAGGCGGTGGAGCGGGCGCTGGCGCTGGATGCGAACCTGGCAGAGGCCCACACGGCCAAGGGGCTCAGCGCACTCTACGACTGGGACTGGGCGGCAGCGGATGCCTCTTACCAGCGAGCATTGGCGTTGGAGCCGGGGAACACCAGCGCTATCCTAGGCGCTGCGGGGCTGGCTCACACCCTGGGCCGCTTTGAGGAAGCCGTCGCGCTGGGCCGCCGAGCCGTAGAACTGGACCCGCTCCACCCCGGAGCCCACTTCAGGCTGGGGATTTTTGCCTACTTCGCTGGCCAGCTGGAGGAGGCTGTTGCGGCCCACAAGAAGGCCCTGGAACTTAACCCGGCGTTGCCGAATGCACGCAACTTCCTCGGCCTGGTCTACCTGGCGCAGGCTCATCCGCCAGAGGCGTTGGCTGAGATGGAGCAGGAGAAGGAGCCCACGTTGCGCCTCCACGGGCTGGCACTGGCGTATCAGGCCCTGGGGCGGAAGAAGGAATCGGACGCGGCCCTAGCGGAGCTGGTCGAGAAGTACCAGCAAACTGCCGCCTTCGAGGTTGCCGAAGTGTATGCCTTCCGCAAGGAAGCCGACCGGGCATTTGAGTGGCTGGAGCGGGCCTACACCCAGCGCGACGGCGGCCTTACACGAATGAAAGGCAACCCGCTGCTGAAATACTTGGAGCGCGACCCGCGCTACGCCACCTTCCTGAAGAAAATGCGCCTGCCCACCTGAGCACCACTTGCTTGACGCCCCGCGCTTCCAAGACCCGCTGCGGCGGATGAACTTCCCGCCTAACTAGAAGCTCATGCCACAAAGATACGAACCCACGAAGACGGAAGGGCACGGCTTTTCGGAGCGAAGCGGAGACCCTGAGCGAAGTCGAAGGGAGCCCCGCCGAAAAAAAGGTGCGCGCCGCGCAACCGCGGAAGGGGTGCGGGGAAACCCTCGCTGGATGTCCCCGCCGCCCGGAGGTGGTGCTACCGCTTCCAGTACGTCGTTGAAGCGTTGAATCCTTGACTCGGCCGCTTAAGCCGTGAGGAGGGAATATGAGGCGTGCCTCCATAATCGCAGTCGTGGCGTTTGTCACTGGGCTTGCCGCGGGGCTGCTAGGCTCTTTCACTCTCCGCGGACCAAAAGGAGGGTTGCCGCTGGCTGACACGCGCGCCGCTGAGCTGGCCGCCATCGAAAAACTCCACCAGGAAGACATCGCGGCCACCCTGTCGCAAGACCCGAATGCACACGCGAATCTTTGGACCGACGATGCCGTCCGCCTGGGCTGGGGCCGGCCCGCTGAAGTCGGAAAGAAAGCCATCCTGGCAGAGAATGAGAAATTCTGGGCCGAGCACCGTGGCTTGAAGGTGTTGAGCTATGAGCCGCAGATCAAAGACTTGCAGGTCGCCGGTGAGTGGGCGTTCGAGTGGGGGAATTTTGAAGCCACGTTCAAGCTGTCGGAGGAAGCCCCGCCGGTCCCCTATCGCGGCAAGGTTCTCCGCGTATTGAGGCGGCAGAGCGACGCCTCCTGGAAATTCGCCCGCGTCTGTGAGAACCCCCAGAACGCACCCGGGCAACAGTAGAAGCGGTCAGCGGTCAGCAATCAGCGAAACTGGCTGCGGGCAGTGGACAGGCCGGCTGACTGCGCGCGGCGGGATGAACTTCCCCGAAAACCAGCCATCCCCTCCCGCCAGCCCTGTCATCCTGAGCGAAGTCCCGTCCCGAAGTCCCGAAGCTTCGGGACGGGGACGGGACGGAGTCGAAGGATCTGCTTTTCGCTGGCCTGCACTGAGCCCCGCAGAGCGGGACGAAGTGTCGCTGGCCACGAGTCGCCAACTCCGACCCACCATCCCTTCAGTTCAGCCCAGCGGCTCCCGCCGCTGGGTACCACGGGCGGAAGCCCGTGGTCTGAACAGCCTTTGGTAGGACAGACATTCGTGCCTGCCCTGAGCGTAGTCGAAGGGTCTGTCACGGGGGCGCAGCCCCCGCTTTCCCTCGGGTGTGCTTGAATTCGCTGCAGCTACGCCCTATGCTGGTGCCGTTCGAACGTTTTGAGCTTGCTGTGGATTGCACAAGGCAAGTACAGCCCTATTAAATTAAAGCACCCTCTCGGCGAAATAGGTTGGAACGGCACTGGCGGGCCAGCGGGAGCCGGGCGTGACGAACGGCGCAGCCAATCAACGCATCCGTTTGTGGGTGGCGCTGGGTCTCTTCGTCGTCGGCAGCACCAGCCTCACCTACTACGCTCACCGCTTGCAAGACCGCCTGCGGCGCGGCGCG
>JACPRL010000028.1 GCA_016189965.1 Acidobacteriota bacterium
CTTCCTCAGTAGTCGGGTCTGCCGTTGATTTGCATCTCGCGGAGCTTGAAGCGGGCTTTCAGTTTGTCGCCGCGGCGTCCGGTGAAGGCGAACTCCGCCCACGCCGTGTCCGGGGCGAGCGCAGCTGCGCTCTGGCTCGAGCGGGGGAAGAAGAACGAGATGCCTTCGCCGGCGCCGACTCCGTGGCGCAGGACGCGCGCTGGTGGCAGCGCAATTTTTTTCGCGGTGTGCAGTTGGGCCCGTGCGCGCAATTCGTCGTCGCTCAAGCCGGCGAAGAGGTCGCTGACGTGCGGCGGGGGATTCTCAATCGGGCGATCATTTTCGTCGCGCAGAATCGGCTGGTGAGCGAGCGATTCGGTCATCATTTCTGCTGGCGGCTTGACGACCCGCACCGTCAACACAATCGTGTCGGTCGGCAGATCGGGCGCCGGCCCCTGCAGGTCGTAGAGCACCGGCGACAACTCCCGCAGGCGTGCGAGGGCCTGCTGCACGATGGCCGCTGAGCTCCAGCGCACCGCGTAGACCGCGCGCACCAACTCCGGTTCGACCCGCTTCGGTTCATCCCGCAAGGGTCGGGGCGTCGGGGCTCCCTCCTCCTGATAAACGGTGCGCACTTCTCTGAGATCATCGCCATAAACCGCCAGCAGCCGCCCCGTCAGTTGCATCACTTCAACGCGCTCCGCCCACGGCGAGTCGTCCAAGAAGGCAAGCACTTCTTCCTGCGTCCACTCGGCCGGCGGCTTCTTCTTCCAGTTTTCTTCCGCTGCCAGCGTCGGGAGGGCGAGCAGGGTGGCCACCCAGAAGTGAAGGAGTCTCCTCATTTGTCCCACGCCATTCCGTCAGCGCAGCGCGACCGGCTCCACCCGGAATTTGTTCTTCAGCGTCAGCCCCATCCCCTCGAAACGGAATTCTACCTCTTGGCCGCCCTCACCGAGCAATGGCTTTCCCCCAACTGCGCGAGGGAAATAGAAATGCACGGCCGCGCTGGCTCCTACGCCGGTGCGCTCAGCTTCGAGCGCCGGCACCCGCGTGCGCCGCACGCGCAGCTCGGCCCGGGCCCGCAGCTCCTCTTCGTTCATGCCGGAAAACGCATCCTCGCCCGCCACCCCGCGGCGCGGTTTGGTTGTCTTCACCGTCACTACATAGCGGTCATCGGGCACCCGCGGCGGCGGCGATTGGAACTCCGCGCTCGCATTCGCCCCCAGCTCGCGCAGCCGTTCGAACGCCGCCGCCACCGCCTCCGCCGACTCCCAGCGAAGCAGATAGGCCTCTTTGGGAAACTCCTCCATCACCGGAATCGGCGGCGACCCTGTCCGCGGCGGCGGGGGCGGCGACGACTCACCCAGCGGCCGCGGACGGCTGCGGCCCTCCCCGCTCGTCGGCTCCTGCGGCGTCGGTCGGTGCTTCCGCGACACCCGCAGCGGCGTCGGCACCACCTTCTCTTTCGCCCACGGCGAATCGGTCACAATCCCCAGCGCCTCCTGCAGCGTCCACTCCGCCGCCGGCTTCGTCTTCCAGCACTCTTCTCCCAGTGCCACTCCGCCCGACAACACCGCCACGGCCACGCCCGCCAGACTCCTTCCCATCCCGTTTCTCCCTTCCACCTTCATCCCTATTTCCTTCGACCCCTTTGTTCTTCTCCCGGTTTACACCAACAGATATTCTTGTCCCTCGCCGCCGGTTTGTCTACTTCACCTCCGCCCAGTTTGGCCCCGCGGCCACTTCGACCACCAGCGGCACCTTGAGCGGGAACACCTCCCCCTCGGAAAACTCCACCCGTTCCATCGTTTCCTTTGCCAGTTCCTTCGCCCGCTCCACTTCTTCTTCCGGCGCCTCGAGCAGCAGCTCGTCGTGCACCTGCAGAATCATCCGCGCCCGCAGCCCTTCCTCCCGCAGCCGCGCCTCCTGCCGAATCATCGCCAGCTTGATGATATCAGCCGCCGTCCCCTGCAGGGGCGAGTTCAGCGCCGTGCGCTCAGCCAGGTTGCGCTGCACCGCGTTCTGCGCGTTGATCTCCGGAATCGGTCGCCGCCGCCCGAAGAGTGTGCGCGTCTCGCCGCTGCGCCGCACTTCGGCCAGCAGCCGCGCGCGGAAATCCCGCACCCCGGCGTAGCGGTTGAAGTAGGCGTCAATGTAGCGCTGCGCCTCGGCCGGCTCGATGCCCAGCCGCGTCCCGAGCCCATAGGCTGTCAGCCCGTAGATGATGCCGAAGTTGATCATCTTCGCCACGCGCCGGTGCTCGCCGGTCTGCAGCAGCGGCGGCACGCCCAGCACTTCCTGCGCCGTGCGCGCGTGGACGTCTTCACCGCACTGGAAGGCGTCAAGCAGCACCGGGTCCTCGGACATGTGCGCCAGCACCCGCAGCTCAATCTGCGAGTAGTCGGCCATCACCAGCGCCCAGCCCGGCTCGGCCACAAACGCCGCGCGGATCCGGTTCCCCAGTTCGCCCCGGATGGGAACGTTCTGCAGGTTCGGGTCGGAGGACGACAGCCGCCCCGTCGCCGTGCCCGTCTGGTGGAAGCTCGTGTGCAGGCGGCCGGTGCGCGGATGAATCTTCGCCGGCAGCACGTCAATGTAGGTGGACTTCAGCTTCGACAGTTCGCGGTACTCCAGCACCCGCGCCGGCAGCTCATCCACCGCCGCCAGCTCTTCGAGCACGTCGGCCGCCGTCGAGGCCACTTTGCCTTTCCCCCGTTTGCGCGGCATCGGCAACTGGCGCTTCTCGAAGAGAATTTCCCCGAGCTGCTTCGGCGAGTTCAGGTTGAACTCAGTCCCCGCCAGCGAGTAGATTTGCTCGGTGAGTCGCTCAATCTCTTTCTCGCAATAGGCGGCGAGTTCTTCGAGCGCCCGCGGGTCGAGCCGCACCCCGGCCCGCTCCATCGCCGCCAGCACCGGCGCCAGCGGCCGCTCGATCCTCTCGTAGACCGTCACCAGCTCCTGCGCTTCGACCTCCGACCGCAGCGGCGCCTCGAGCCGCGCCACAAAGTCGGCCTTCTCCGCCACCGCGCCCGAAAGCGGCAGGTTCAGCCGCCGCGCTGCCACATCCTCAAGCCCATGCTTGGCCGTGGTGGGCTGCAACAGGTAGGAGTAAAGCGCCGTGTCGTGCTCGACCCCGCGCAGCGTGATTCCTTCGTTCGCGAGCGCCTCGAGCGTGGCCTTGGCGTCGTGCACGGTCTTCGACTGCCGCGCATCTTCGAGGACGGGGCGCGCCGCCCGCAGCCAGGCTTCGCAGTTGTGCCCGAGCGATGCTGCGCAGGCTTCGCCCGGCCGAGACGAAAAGGCCAGCGCGACGAGCTTGAGGTCGAGCGGTGCCTCGCCCGCTGCCTCGCACCACAGCGCGAGCGGCGCCGCCCGCGGCTCAGCAAGAAACGTCTCGAGTTCCGCCGGGCTCTGGAGCTCGCTGTAGCGCACCTCTGTGGTCGCCGGTGGCGCGATAGGCAACTGCTCCTTGAGCAGGGAAGTGAAGCCCAGCTCCGAGTAGAGCCCTACCAGTTGCTCGGCGTCCGGCTCCTGCCGCGCCAGCCGGTCGAGCTCCAACGCCACCGGCAGGTCGGCGTGCAGCGTCGCCAGTTGCTTCGACATCCGGATTTGCTCCTGCTGCTGCTCGAGCGCCTCGCGGTATCTCTTCTGCTTCACCTCGGCGGCGTGCGCCATCGCCGCTTCCACTGTCCCGTAGCGCCCAATCAGTTCCCGCGCGCCCTTTTCGCCGATGCCCTTCGCGCCGGGGATGTTGTCAATCGCGTCCCCCAGCAGCGCCACCACCTCCACCACCTTCTCCGGCGGCACGCCGTAGTACTCTTCCACCGCCGCCTCGTCGAAGAACTTCTCCTTGGTCGGGCTGTAGACGCGGATGGGCGTGAGGCCTGCCCCGCCTGCCCTGAGCGGAGTCGAAGGGAGCGGAGTCGAGGGGTCGTTCGTGCGCACCAGTTGCAGCATGTCTTTGTCTGAGGTGACGATGACTGTTTCGATGTCCTGCTTGGCCGCCCGCCGGGCCAGCGTGGCAATCACGTCGTCGGCCTCGTAGCCTTCGTGCTGCAGCATCGGAATCCGCAGCGCCTCGCACAGCCGCCGGATGTAGGGGATTTGCTGCTTCAGGTCGTCGGGCGCCGGCGGGCGCTGTGCCTTGTACTCTTTGTAGAGAGCGTCGCGCACCGTCGGCCCCGCCGACTCGAACACCACCGCCACGTAGTCCGGTTCGTGCTCCCGCAGCAGCTTGCGCAGCATGTTGTTGAAGAAAAAGACTGCCTGCGTCGGCACGCCCTGCGGGCTCGAAAACCGCATCAGCGTCGGCGCGATAGGCTCAACCTCTTCCTCTGATCCGAAGCCACCAACGCTGCGAGGGCGAACGTGGTAGGCGCGGAAGATGTAGCTCATCGCGTCAATCAGGTAGAGCCGTTTGCGGGGATTGGAGGCGCGCGGAGCCATGGCTTAGCCAGTATACCCCACCGTTTGGAAGTCGGCACTTTGGCACCCGTGACAAGGGCGCCGTTGTCGCAATGCTACAGGGACTGTAAATGGTGTTGCATTTTTGCC
>JACPRL010000164.1 GCA_016189965.1 Acidobacteriota bacterium
GGATAAAGGAGCCGCTGGGTTGGACGGGGAGTATAAGACAAGTGCCCGCTGCGCGGGCATGACAGGCAAGAATACCTGTCCTACTGAAGCTGCGGGATGGGGCTGCGAGGCCGGTTTCAGGATGACGATCGGGAGTGGTGGTGGGCATAGCGAAGGTTAGCAGGGTGCGGAAAAAGTAATCAGGACATTGACCTCAGGGGCTAAAGCCCCTGGGTTTCTGAGCCTTGACAGCCGCGCTGAAGCGCGGCCCCGACAAAGCAAGTCGTCTCTCAGCATGCTAGTCAGAAGAGGCCGGGGAGCTTGAGCCAGGCGAGGCCGCCGGCGAGGCTGGAAATCTGTTCTTGGAGTTCGGCGTCGACTTTGCGTGCTGCTTCGTTGGCCGCCGCCACCACCAGGTCTTGGAGCATCTCGCGGTCGGCCAGCACTTCCGGCTCGATGCGGACGGCGAGCACCCGCTTCTGGCCGTTCATCTTCACGGTGACCATGCCGCCGCCGGCTGAGCCTTCGACGGTCACATGCTCCAGCTTTTGCTGGAGCTGCTCCTGGATCTGCTTCACCTGCGTCATCATTTTCTGCAGGTCGGGCATCGGGGTTACTCCTCGGGCTCGCGGGCGCGCGCGGGGCGCGGGTTCGGGACTTCCGCCGCCGTGCGCAGCGTGCCGCCGAAGCGTTCGAGCAGCGCCTGCACGACCGCGTTCGGCGGCTTCGTCGGCGCCGGTGTCGAAGCGGCCGCAGCGCTCTGCCCGCCGGGGGCGCCGACGCGGGTGGAGATCTTTACCGGCTCGCCCAGCACCTGCGTGATGATTTTCTCCAGCTCGCCCTGCTCCTTGCGGCCGAGCATTTCGCTCAGCGAGCGGTGCTCGGGGCTGAACCACAGTTGCAGGCCTTCTTTTTGCTGCTCCCAGGCGGAGACGTTTTCGACCAGCGAGCCCAAAAACTTCGAGCGGCCATAGACGGCGGCCTTGATGGCTTCGACCGTGGTGCCGGCGAGTTGCTGCTCGATGCGGGTGGAGGCCGCGGGAGCGGTGAGCTGCGCTGCTCCGGGCGGGGGAACCCTTCGGCCTTCGGCCTCAGGACGAGCCCGGGAAGGGTTCCCCTGCGACCCCTCCGAGGAGGCGCTGCGCGCGGCATTGAGTTCGGCACGGCTCCCTTCGGCTTCGCTCAGGGTCTTCGAGAAGCCGTGCCCTTCCGGTGCAGGCGAGGCAAGTTTTTGCGCTGGTGGATTCGAGCGCTGTCGCTCCGGCGGTCGGTTGGATGATACAGGGGTGGATTGATCAGAAAGTTCTGACAAGATTTCTTCGAGCGGAGCCAGGCGCTCGGCCTGCACCAGCTTGAGCAGGGCGAGCTCGAGGTGGAGGCGCGGGTGGGGCGACCAGCGCAGCTCGCCCTCGGCCCGCAGCAGCACGTTGAAGAAACGTAGCAGGTCTTCCTCGGAGAAGGCGCGCGCGGTGGCTTCGAGTTTCGTGCGCTCGATGCCCGCGGCTTCCACCAGCTCGGCGGCCGGCCCGCCGATGCGCACCAGGAGCAGGTTGCGGATGTGGCGGAGGGCTTCGCGGCAAAAATACTGCAGGTTGTGGCCCTCGCGCACCAGGGCGTCCACCAGGCGCAGCACGTCTTCCGAGGATTGGGTGCGGACGGCTTCGACGAGGGCCTCGAGCACCTCGTCGCCGACGACGCCGAGCAGCTCGCGTACCTGCTCGGTGGTGAGGGTCTTGCCAGCGTAGGCGATGGCCTGGTCGAGGATGGAGAGGGCGTCGCGCAGGCTGCCTTCCGCCGCCCGCGTCATCACCGCCAGGGCTTCCGGCTCGACCTCGACGCCTTCCTCCTGCGCCACGCGCTCGAGCACGCCGAGGATTTCCTGGAAGCCGATGCTGCGGAAGTGGAAGCTCTGGCAGCGGGAGTGGATGGTCGAAGGCAGCTTGTGGGGCTCGGTGGTGGCGAGGATGAAGAGGACGCGCTCGGGCGGCTCTTCGAGCGTCTTCAGCAGAGCGTTGAAGGCCTCGGTGGTGAGCATGTGGGCTTCGTCAATGATGAAAATCTTGTAGCGGTCACGCGCCGGGAGGTAGCGGACGTTCTCGCGCAGTTGGCGGATTTCATCAATGCCGCGGTTGGAGGCGGCGTCGAGTTCGAGGACGTCGAGGGCGGTGCCGGCGGCGATTTCCTGGCAGGGCGGGCAGGCGTTGCAGGGCGCGGGGGTCGGGCCGTTGACGCAGTTGAGCGCTTTGGCCACGAGCCGCGCCGTGGTCGTTTTGCCCACGCCGCGCGTGCCGGAAAAGATGTAGGCGTGCGCGACGAGGTTTTTCTCGATGGCGTTCTTCAGGGTCTGGATGATGGGGGCTTGCCCGATGACGGCGTCGAAGGTTTGCGGCCGGTACTTGCGCGCGATTACCTGGTAGGTCATCTACGAGTGTGCCGCCACGCTAGCCGTTTGATGCCACCCCTCGACTGCGCCCCGACTTCTGTCGGGGCTTCGCTCGGGGTCAATCCCGCACAGCGGGATTGAGGGACCAGACCTCGGGTCCTCCGCGGCACACGCAATGACCCGCTACCGTTGCTTCCTTCCGGACCTGGCGGGGTTGGCGGGGTCGCGTTGCACGGAGCCCGAAGTCTGATCCGAACTCACCGCCCATCCTAGCACGCTGAGTGGCGGCGGGCAACGGGGAGTAACGACAGCGACAAGTGGCCAGCGGCCGGTGACAAGACAAGCAGATCCCTCGACTTCGTCCCGCCCCTGGCGGCCGAAGAGTCGTGCCGCAACCACGGCAGCCGCGACACCGCCAGGGGCGGGACTTCGCTCGGGATGACAAACAAAAAAGACGGTGCGTGGCGGCGGGCAACCGGGGGAAGAGTAGAAACCACAGATGCACACAGATACACACAGATGAAAGAAGGTGACGGGCACGAAGAGAACGAAACTCGAAAATCGAAACCCTTCGACTTCGCCTGCCTGTCGCAGGCTTCGCTCAGGGCAGGCTCGAAACTCGTGGGCGTGGCTCAGAGCAAAGCCCGCGAGCGGCGGGGACACCCAAATGGGGTTTCCCCGTTCGACTCGTCCCGACTTCGTCGGGACTCGCTCAGGGCAAGCCCGCACCCCTTGGGCGGTTGCTGAGAAAGTAGCGGAAGGCTTCAGTCTTCCACCCCGCCTCCTCCCGATGGAACCCTGAAGGGTTCCGCTACATGACACGCGCAAGAGAAGCTGCATGACAGTGGTGGGAAGGCCTTCAAGGCCCCGGCCCGAGCCCACTAGCGTGGGAGACGCTGAACCCAGCGGCATCCCTCGACTGCGCTCGGGATAAAGGAGCCGCTGGGCTGA
>JACPRL010000159.1 GCA_016189965.1 Acidobacteriota bacterium
GAAGCCCCCCCTTCGCGCTATAATCCGACTGGCGGGTGAGTCGGGTGATCGCTCCCCGCACCGTAAAGCCCTGCTACGCGGCGATTCGGAAGCAGCCCCGCGAGGGCCTTACGGTGCGGGGGGAGGAAAGTCCGGACTCCGCAGGGCAGCGCGCTCCCGAAGACGCGCCCGCAAGGGCGGCGTCAACGGGAGGCTCCGAGGGCCATATCCCTCGGAGACGGACAGCGCCACAGAGAAGATACCGCCACGAGGCTTGGGTCCAGCAATGGACGGGTTCCGGCTAACCGCCGGGACGACGCCCCGCGGCAAGGGTGAAAAGGTGGGGTAAGAGCCCACCGCCCCGACAGCGATGTCGGGGGCACGGCAAACCCCGCGTGGAGCAAGGCCAAATAGGGGAGGAGGACTGGCTCCGGTTCGCGCCCCGCAAGGGGATGTAACTCCCGGGTAGGCCGCCCAGAGGAATGATCACCACCCCGACTCCGGTCGGGGCACAGAATCCGGCTTACAGACTCCCCCGCCACTTTCCTTCCACACCAACCCAGGTCTGCTCGCCGGAGTCCTTCAGCGGCGCGGGCCGCTCAGGCCTTGCCTTTGCGCAGCCAGGTGTCCACCGAGACGTTGCCGCCGCCGTGCGTGAAGAGAAACAGGAACACGAAGCAGTAGAGCGCCGCCAGCTCGCCCTGGTTCATAATGGGCCAGAAGGCGCGCGGGCCGTGCACCATCCAGTAGGCCACCGCCATCTCCCCGGCAAGTACAAAGGCCACGGGGCGGGTGAAAACGCCGAACAAAATCAGCAGCCCGCCGAAGAACTCCAGCACCGCCGCCAGGCCGATCAGGGAGACCAGTTGCACAGGCTCCTCCCGCCCCAGAACCCCGAAGAGTTTCTGCGCGCCGTGCTGCAGGAACAGGAACCCCGCTATAATCCGGAGCAGGTTCAGCGTTAGGCCTTGCCACGTCGGAGATGTTCCCAAGCCCATGGAAGCCTCCTCGCTCAATCTGTTTGATGTCTACCGGACGACGATAGGATAAACCAAGACCTATAGGGGGGCGACTTCGCAGAAGACTTTGATGACGTCCTTGCCCTCGGTCAGAGTCTTCAGCAGCTCGGAGAAGCTCTCCAGGCCCCGCACGGGGTGCGTGAGCAGCTTGGCCAGCCAGCCCGGATACTGCAGCTCGGCCTGGCAGAGGTCTTTGGCGCCCAGTTCGAAGTACTCGCGGTTGGCGTTCACGCTGCCCACCGCCACCTTGTTGCCCAGCACAAATCCCAGGTTGATCTTGTCGGCGGGAACTTCCGCCTTGCGGTCGCCCCCGGTCACGCTGACCAGAACCAGCACGCCGTTCTTGGCCAGCACCTCCATGGCTTCAAAGACCAGCGGCGAAAACCCCGTTCCCTCGAAGATGATGTCGAACGGCCCGTACTTCTTCGACGCCTCGGTCAGGCTGAGCTCGGCCGTGTTGAGGTAGCGCACGCCGATCTCCTCCAGCAACTCGGCGTTCTTATAGGGACGCCGGGTGCGGCCGAAGGCGGTGACCTCCAACCCGCGCAGGCGCAGCAGCAGCCCCGCGATCAGGCCCAGCGTGCCCGTGCCCAGCACAGCCGCGCGCCGCGGCTGCCACACGCGCAGACGGCGCTGGATTTCGTAGGCTTGCACAATACCTTTCTCAGCCACGCTGGTGGGCTCCATCAGCACGCCCACCTGCTTCAGCTTGTCGGGGACACGGATGATGTAGTCCGGCTCGTCCACGTAGTATTGGGCTAGAAAGCCGTGGCGGAGGTTGATGCCGCGCTCGAAGTAGGTGTCGTCAGTGGTCATATCGTAGAGGCCGACGCGGTCGTAGAGGCTCGAGCCCGGGCGCCGCACCGTGGCGGCCACGTAGTCGCCCGGCTTGAGCTCGGTCACCTTGGGCCCCACCGCCTCCACGCGCCCAAAGCTCTCGTGCCCGAGAATCAGGTAGTCGTCGCCCGGCGGCGCCGCGCCGTACTCGGCCGCGTTGATCTCCTTATCCGTCCCGTCCACGCCCACCCGCAGCACCTTCACCAGCACGCCGCGCCCGTTCGCCACCTGCTCCAGGGTCGGCGTGGGCACCTCGCGCAGATGGACGCTATTAGGCTTTCCCGGAATGACGGCGACAGCTTTCATGAAATAGCCCCTTTCTTCACTCGTGACCTATGCTCTTTGTCTCACGGCGGCACCGGGCGTTACGCGCGGGCGAGTGGCTGCCGGAAGGGCTGCGGGCAAAGGCTTGAAGTTCGACGTCCTGCGCCATCAGGTGCCGCTCTGCTCGATGAGTTTCGCCACCAGGCCCGTCCAGCCGGTCTGGTGGCTGGCGCCGATGCCGGCGCCGTTGTCGCCGTGGAAGTACTCGTGGAACTGAATGAGGTCGCGCCAGTGCGGATCGGTCTGGAATTTTTCCGTCCCGCCGTAGACCGGCCGGCGCCCCCGCCCGTCACGGAGGAAGACGCGAATCAGGCGGCGGGAAAGCTCCGCCGCCACATCCCACAGGGTCAAAAAGCGGCCGGAGCCGGTGGGGCATTCCACTCGGAGCTCGTCGCCGTAGTAGTAGTGGAATTTTTGCAGCGACTCGAGGAGCAAAAAGTTCACCGGGTACCAGACCGGCCCACGCCAGTTCGAGTTGCCGCCGAAGAGCCCGGTGGAGGATTCGGCGGGCTCGTAGTCCACGCGATGCTCGTGCCCGTTGACGTTGAAGACGTAGGGATTCTCGTGGTGGAACCTAGAAACTGCCCGGATGCCGTACGGGGAGAAGAATTCGCTTTCATCCAGCAGGTAGCGGAGCACGCGGACAAGCTTGTCGCGCTCGACGATGGAGAGCAGACGGCGGGTGCCGCCTCCGGGCTTCTGCTTCATGTCCACGTGCTCGCGCAGCTCGGGGCGGTTCTCGATGAACCATTGCATCCGCCGCTTGAAGCCCAGCAGCCGGTCCACCACTTCCGCCTCCAGCGTCTCGACGGCAAAGAGGGGAATCAATCCCACCATGGAGCGCACTTTGAGCGGGAAGTGATTGCCGTCGGAGAAGTGCAGCACGTCGTAGTAGAAACCGTCCTGGTCGTCCCACAGCTCGATGCCCTCGCCGCCCAGGTTGTCCATGGCGTGGGCAATGTAGACGAAATGCTCGAAGAACTTGCTGGCCACGTCCTCGTAGACGGGGTCTTCCCGGGCAAGCTCGAGAGCGATGGCCAGCATGTTCAGGCAGTACATCCCCATCCAACTGGTGCCGTCGGACTGCTCGATGTGGCCGCCGGTGGGC
>JACPRL010000161.1 GCA_016189965.1 Acidobacteriota bacterium
CATCTACGTCATGGACGCAGATGGGTCGAATGTGCAACGGCTAAGCCAGCACGAGCGAGCAGACGGGCATCCCGCTTGGTCCCCGGACGGAAAGGAGATCGCTTTTGACTCCGCCGACGGAGAGATTTACGTGATGGCTGCCGACGGTTCAAATGTGCGACGGCTCACGCACCATGAAGGTATAGACTACTTCCCTGCTTGGTCCCCCGACGGGAAGAAGATAGCTTTCGCCTCCAACAGGGATGGGAATTGGGAGGTTTACGTAATGGAAGCCGATGGCGCGAACGTTCAACGCCTCACGCATCACGAAGAGCGGGATGCTGGTCCGGCCTTGTCGCCGGACGGGAAGAGAATCGCCTTCGACTCGACCCGCGACGGGGACTGGGAGATCTACCTGATGGAGCCCGACGGCTCTAACGTTCAGCAGCTGACGCACAACGAAAAGGCGGATGTGCGCCCTGCTTGGTCCCCGGACGGGACGAAGATCGCCTTTAACACCAACCGCGACGGCAACTGGGAAATCTACCTGATGGATGCCGACGGGGCCAATGTGCAGCGGCTCACCATTAACAATGCGTTCGACGGCCACCCCGACTGGTGAAAAGGCCAGCGCTTCACGACAGGTGCCTCTCCTGACATTTTCAATTGGTTTTCTGCTCATGAGGGAGTTACCCGGCGTCGCGGTGGAAGCTAGGCGTAGGACATAACGATGGAGCGCGCCAACGCGGTCATCGTGGGCGGCGGCGTGGTCGGCTGCGCCGTCGCTGCGGAGTTGGCGCTGCGCACGTCGGACGTCTTCCTCGTGGAACAACTTCCCCGGCTCGGTATGGCGGCCAGCAGCCGCAACAGCGGCGTGCTCCATTCCGGCATTTACTATCCGCCGGGCTCACTCAAAGCCCGCCATTGCGTCGAGGGCAACCGGCTGACCTACGAGTTTTCCGCGGCGCACGACGTGCCGCACAAGAAAACGGGGAAGCTCATCACCGCCACCACCGCCGAAGAAGAAGCCGAGCTAGCTCGGCTGATCGAGCGCGGGCGCGAGAACGGGGTCGAGGGGCTCGCAGTCATCGGTGCCGAGGAGTTGCGGCGGCGCGAGCCGAAGGTCGCTGCCCGCGCGGCACTCTGGGTGCCGTCGGCGGGGCTGGTGGAAAGCGAGCTGCTGGTGAAAGCCTACGCCGCGCTGGCGGCAGCGCACGGCGTCTACCTAGCCACGAGCGCACGCCTCGAGCGCGTCGAGCCGGCCACCGATTTCATCCGCCTGCGCGCCGGGCGGGTCGGCGAGCTCGAAACGCGCGTGCTGGTGAACGCTGCCGGCCTGTTCGCCGACGAGGTGGCGGCGCTCTTCGGCTACCGTCGGTACCGAATCTATCCCGTGCGCGGCGAGTACTGGGAAGTGGTGGTGGCGAAGAGGGGCTGGGTGAACGCGCTGGTCTATCCGACGCCCGACCCGAGCGGCCTGAGCCTCGGCGTACATTTGACCAAAACGCTCGCGGGGCGGCTGCTCCTGGGGCCGAACGCGCGCCACGTCGAAGACAAGGACGACTACGAACAGGACTGGGAGCCGCGCGAATCCTTCTGCGCCCGCGCGCAGAAGCTCCTGCCCGAGTTGCGGCCCGACGATTTACGGCCGGCTTACAGCGGCATCCGCGCCAAGCTCAAGCCGCCGGGCCAAGCCGGCATCGAGGATTTCGTCGTCACGCGCGATCCGCTGTACCCGCACGTCATCCAGCTGATCGGGATTGATTCGCCGGGGCTCACCGCCGCGTCCTCCCTCGCCCGCTATGTCGCTCAACTGGTGGCGGAGACGTTGGCTTGAACGCCCTCACCTCACCACTCCCGGACCGGAGTCACTGCGGCTTTCAGCGGATCAAGGAACGAACCTCCCGGCGGCAGAGCCAAGCCGTGAGCAACACATCGGCCGCCACCCATTCGATCAGCCAGATGCGGTACTCTCTTTCATTGCCGCTGAGCCGCTCGAACTCCATCAACGGCCAAAAGATCGCGCCCAGCGTCGTCCCGATGATCAGCGCCACCAGAAGGATGCTGGCCAGCGCCCCTTTGGCGTCTGTCAAGACTTGGTGCCTTTCGCTTCGGAGTGTAGAGCCGGCGATGCTGTCCGGCGCAGGCTGCTCATATTGTCGGCGCGGTTCGCGTGGCGGTAGGCGTTGTCAATAAAGCACGGGATGGCGCGCACCATGAGGTAGAGGATGGCGCCGAGTTGAAACAACAGCAGGCCGGGCACGGTGACGAACTGGTAGCGGAAGAACCATTCCTGGAAGAGAAACGAGCGCGCAAAACCGAACTGCAGCGCCTGTCCGACTGCGTAGGCGATCAGGAAGGCCGCGGCAAAGAAAGTGATGAAAGTGTAGCGGCCCATCCACCGCGCCAGCCAGGCGGCGAAGAAATGGTAACGGCGCCGGAGCTGGTCGGCGAAGGTCAGCCGGCGGGCGAAAACAAACTCCTGAGTGGCCTGGCTCGCTACCAGGCGATCGAGCCGCACGCGACGGCAGATTCGATTCCGCTCCCGGCAGAGGTCGGCGACTTCGGAGCGCAGCCGGGCGTGGACGCCCCAGCCGACTGGCTCGCGCAGCTCCACGCGCGCTTGCTTGCTGGCTTCGCCCACCCCGGCGTCGACGCGGTAGACGATGTTGAGGTTGCGCCGGTTGGGCTCGAGCGCGTCTTTCAGCGCCAACCAGTAGTCAGGGGCGCCGCCGCGCGGGCTCGTGATTTCATACAGTCGCGCGTAGTGGGAGTCGGCCAACTGACGCGGCTCGCGCACGCGCGCGCCGCCTTCAATGACGTGGAACACGTAGTCGAGGATGAGCAACGCATCGCGCAGCGGCTCGGGATAGACGCGCTCGGGCACGTCGGCCGGCGTGTGGATTTTGCCGCCGAAGACGACGGGCGAAGCCTTGCCGGGCGTCATCGTCACCAGCGCCGAGGCCGGGATGCGCCGCGGCTCGGGGTGAGAGGCTCCGGCGAGCCAACGGCCGGCGCGCCGCGCGGCGTGACGCAGGCGGAACCAGAGGCCGTTGTTGACCTCGAGGAAAGAGACGTGGTCGGTCGTCCCGCCAGCCAAGTAGTTGTTGTACTTGACCCCGTGCAGGTGCGCGGCTTCCTCCAGCAGGTCGGTGAAGGCGTCGTAGTGGCCGAAGGGGATGAGGGCGCGGATGAAGTCCGCCCCCAATGTGCTGCGCGGGATGTACATCCGGCCTTCACCGACGGAATCCACCGACACGACGGCGCGCAGCCGCCCGAGCTCTTCCGGCGTCAGCGCCCGCACGTACTCGCGCGAGCCGGAGACGCCGAAGCGGTAGCTGGCCAGCGGCACCACTGCCAGCGCGGCGGCCAGCAGGTGCCAGCTCCGCTGCTGGAGGCACTGGATGGCGGCGATGAGCGCGCCGGCCAGGAGCAACTGCGAGAGCAACCCCACCAGCCCGCACTCCTCCGAACCGGCCAGGAAGTAGACGTGGGTCAGGCGCGGCCGCGCCACGGCCCGCAGGTCGGCCAGCAGGTACTGCTTGAGAATTTCTTCGCCCGTGGTGTTGTCGTCCGCGCCGACGCCGCGCCAGGTGTCGTAGTGCGCCACCAGAAGAAAAACTTCTGAGCTTTCGCCGGGCACAGTGAAGATGAAGTTCCAGCGCGTCGTGCGCAGGGCCCAGCGCGACAACCGTTGCCGCTCCGCGACCACGCAGGGAGCGTCGCGCCGCTCGCGCGCCTGCCGCCAGCGCTCGGCGTGGACCTGCCGGTCGGCTGGCGAGCCGCCGCGTTCCACTTCGTAGATACGGCCGGGGAACTCTTCCCGCAGCCAGGTGATGAGGCGCTCGACTTGGCGCTCGTTGGCCCGGTTGTAGCCTTCGCCCGGCAGCCGGTCGGCGCAACTGTGGCGGATGTTCTCCAGAATCTCGTTGACCCGCGCCTCCACCGGCGCCCAGCGCGCGTGCACGGCGGCAAGTTCTTTTGGCAGCTCCGTCATTGCTCCTCAGCAGGGAGCGCGGGAAGGCTTCAAGCAAATGCGGGGAGGATTTCGCGCCCGTAGGTTTCCACGGTCTGTTCTTCCTCGCCGCACATCAGGTAGATGTTGAACTGGGTTACGCCGGCCTCGGCCAGGCGCTGGAGCTTTTCGCGGTGGGCTTCCAGCGGGCCGACGAGGCAGAAACGGTCCACCACCTCGTCGGAGACGAAGGCGGCGTTGTTGCTGCCCACCTCGCAGTGGTGCTGGTAGTCGTAGCCGGGGCGGTTCTCCACGTAGGCGCGCAGGCCCGGGGGCAGCTCGCGGGGCGGATAACGCCGCAGTAGATCAATCACGTGGTTCGACACCAGCGCCGGGAACCAGCGCACCCGCTCCCGGGCCACCTCCAAGTCGTCCGACACCCAGACGGGCGCCGCCGCCATCACTTCGATGGTTTTCGGATCGCGCCCCGCCTCGCGCGCGCCTTCCTCGATGAAGCGGAGAAACCAGGCAATTAACTCCGGGTCGGCCAACTGCAGGATGACGCCGTCGGCCACCTGGCCCACCAGCCGCAAGACCTGCGGGCCATAGCCGGCGATCCAGACGCGCGGCGCGCCGTTCGACCAGCTTAGCCGCACCGGCTGCCCGTCGTAGTTGACCTCGCGGCCAGAGGTTAAGGCGCGGAAGGTCTCGACCGCCTCTTCGAGCTGCTTCACGGTGGTAGGCTTCTTGCCCAACACGCGCCGCGAGCTATCGCCGCGGCCGATGCCCAGCTCCATCCGCCCGCCGGAAATCACGTTCAGCGTGGCGTAGAGGCTAGCGGTAACCGTGATGTCGCGCACCGCCGGGTTGGTGACGCAGGTGCCGAGGTGCATCCGGCGCGTCTGCGCCGCCATCAGGGTGAGCAGCGGGTAGGGCTCCTTCCAGAGGATGTGGGAGTCGAACATCCAACCGTAGCGGAAGCCGGCCGCCTCGGCCTGTTGCGCCAGGCTGACGAGGCGCTCGACCGCCATGTCCGGCTTCAAGGTGATTCCGAACTCCATCGCTCGCATCCTCTGGCGCTACGCGTGGAAGAAAAAGTCCGCCCTGGTCGCTCTGCCGCCGACTGATTCCCTCCGCGGATGGCCGCCCGTCTTCCTCGCCTGGATGAGGATTCTAGCACGGCAGCACCTCAAATCAAACTTTCCTCTCCCCACCCGGCGGCTGGCGACCAGTGTGATAGAATTCGCTGCTTTTCGGGACGCGCAAACACCAGCCTGTGAACGGATGAACAGACGCGCCGCGACCCCGCCCATCCTTGTTCTGGGGATGCACCGCTCCGGCACCGCACTGGTTGCGCGCGCACTGGAAACTCTGGGCCTGTTCGTGGGCGCGCGGCTGGAGGAGAACTACGAGTCGGTTTTCTTCCACCGGCTCAACCTCTGGCTGGTGCGGCAGGCTGGGGCCGACTGGGACCACCCCGAGCCCGTCCATCTGCTGGTCAACCACGCAGAGGCGCGGCGGCGGGCGGTGGACTACCTCCGGTTTCTCCTCGACTCGCCCCGCGCCATCTCTTATCTCGGTCTGGCGCGCTACCTGCGCTACCGCAGCCCGCGGAACCTCGACCTCCCCTGGGGCTGGAAGTCGCCGCTCACCACTTACACCCTGCCGCTCTGGCTCGACCTCTTCCCCGAAGCGCGCATCATCCACGTCGTCCGCCACGGCGTGGACGTGGCCGAGAGCCTGCTGGCCCGCGAGCAGCGCGGGCCGGCGCTGACGCCGGCGCGCAGCGGCTACCGCCGGTTCAAAGCGCTCCACTGGCTGCGGCCTAAGCGCGGCGGTTTCTTCTTCAGCCTGCGCTGCACTTCGCTCGAAGGCGGCTTCTCCCTCTGGGAGGAGTACGTCGCCGAAGCCCGCCGCCACGTGGCGCAGTTGGGGGCGCGGGCGCGGGAAATCCGCTACGAAGATTTGCTCGGCGAGCCGCGCGGCAGCCTGGCGGCGCTGGCCGATTTCTGCGGCCTGGCGCCGAGCGCGGAGGCGCGGGAGCAGGCGGCGGCGCTAGCCCAGCCCGAGCGCGCGCTGGCCTACCGCCGCTCGGGCGAGCTGGCCGGGTTCGCGCAGCGAGTGGCTGAGCGGCTGCGCGCGCACGGCTACGCGCCCTAAGTCGGTTGCGTTGACACTGCTCGCACTGCCCAACTACCATACCGACCGACTCACACTGGGGGAGAAGAAATGCAATTCGACACTCTCATCCAGGGCGGGACCATCGTC
>JACPRL010000162.1 GCA_016189965.1 Acidobacteriota bacterium
CGCGCGCCCGAGCCACCGCTGGGGCAGAAGAGCACCACCACACCCTTCGGGCGCGACCCCTGGAACGACGGCTACCCGCTGCGGGTCTGCGAGCTTATGGCCGCGCTCGAACCGCCGGTCTACCTCGAGCGGGTGGCGCTGGGCGACAACAAGCAGATCATGAAGGCGGCCAAAGCGGTGCGGCGGGCGCTGGAAAACCAGGTGAAGGGTTTGGGGTTCTCACTGGTGGAAATCCTCTCGCCCTGCCCCACCATCTGGAAAATGACTCCGGTGGAGGCGCAGCGGTGGGTGCGGGAGGAGATGACGAAGGTGTTTCCGTTGGGTGTGTTCCGCGACCGCAGCCGGGAGGCCGAGCCGCGGCCGGCGCGCGCGCCCGAGCCACCGCTGGGGCAGATTCCGCGCATCCTCGGCACGGCGGACGGCGCTGGAGCGCGCCTGAGCCGCCGTGACCAAGCCGCCGAAGTTGACTTCCGTATCCGAGTGGCGGGCTTCGGAGGCCAGGGGGTGCTGCTGCTGGGGCAACTGCTGGCCGAAGCGGGATTGGACGCCGGGTTGGAAGTTTCCTGGCTGCCGTCCTACGGGCCGGAGATGCGCTCGGGGACGTCGAACTGCCACGTGCGGCTCTCGAGCGCGCCGATCGATTCCCCGCTGGTGTCGCGGCCCAACGTGCTGCTGGCCTTGAACGAGCCGTCGCTGCGGAAGTTCCTGCCCACGATGGTGGCGGGCGGCTGGGTGTTCTACAACGGGCAAAGCTTGCCGGAGGACTGCGTGCGCGAGGACGTGCGGGTGGTGACCCGACCCTTTACCCAACTGGCCGACGAGCTGGGCGAGCTGCGCGCCGGCAACGCGGTGATGCTGGGGGCGCTGCTGGAGGCCACGGGCTTGCTCGAAGAATCGGAAGTCCTCTCGGCCCTGGAACGGCTGGTGCCGTCGGAGCGCTGGCGGGAGATTGACCGGCGGGCGCTGCTGCGGGGCCGGGAAGCCGTGCGCAGAGGAGGATTCTGTGGCGACTGAACCGAGCCGCGAGCTGATCGTCTACTTCGACAACCGCTTCGTGCCGCTGGGCGAGGCGAAGGTCGGCATCCTGACCCACGCCCTGCATTACGGCACGGGGGTCTTCGAAGGCATCCGCGGCTATTGGGACGCCGGGCAGCGGGAGCTGTTCCTGGTGCGCGCGGCGGAGCACTACGCGCGCTGGCGCCAGAACTGCCGCATCCTCCACATCGAGCTTCCGCTGACGACAGAGGAGCTCACTCGCCTGACGGCGGAGATGATCCGGCGCAACGGCTTCGAGACCAACCTCTACGTCCGCCCGCTGGCCTACAAATCGGCCGAGCGCATCGGCGTGCACCCGGACGAGCATGATGCTTTCGCCATTGTGGGGCTGCCGTTTGGCGACTACTTGGACAGCCGGGTCGGCCTGCACGCCGGCGTGGTGTCCTGGCGGCGGGTGGAAGACAACGCCATCCCGGGTCGGGCCAAGATTTGCGGTGCCTATGTGAACAGCGCCCTGGCCGGCGACGAAGCGCGGCGGAACGGGTTCGACGAAGCCATCTTCCTCACCGAGGGCGGGAACGTGGCCGAAGGCGCCGCCTCCAACATCTTCCTGGTGCGCGACGGCAAGCTCATCACACCGCCGGTCACCGACAACATCCTGGAAGGCATCACGCGGGCTTCGGTGATGGAGCTGGCCCGGCAGGAGCTGGAACTGGAGGTGATCGAGCGGTCTGTGGATCGGAGCGAACTTTACGTCTGCGAGGAGATGTTCTTCACCGGCACGGCGGTGGAAGTCGCCCCCACCGTGCGCGTCGACCATCGCCCGGTGGGCACGGGGCACATCGGACGGCTGACCGCCGCCCTGCGCCATCTCTACACCGAAGCCACCCGCGGGCGCCTGGAGGCCTACCGCCGCTGGCTGCTGCCCGTCTACCGCCCGGCCGCTGTCCGGGCAGCTTAGCACTCGAAAGCGGCTTCCCGAGGCCTCCTGGGATAGCGGTGTTTCCGGAAACACCGGCCCTCGCAGCCACGATCGGCGCCCGCTCCCTATGGACACACCCCCGAAAAAAACTAGCCGCAAAGACACAAAGGCACGAAGAAAGGAATTTCAGAAACAGTTCTCTTTGTGCCTTCGTGCCTTTGTGGCTCCGCAGCCTCTCTTTCTGGAGCTGAACAGCCAAGCTCAAAGGTCCACGGAGGGGGCGCGGAATCCAGCAGCGGGTGGGGGATTTGGCTGCGCCGGGTCGTGCGGCTGATTTCTGCGGCTGTGCCTCCCCCTCTAACCCATAGCCAATCTAGGGCTTACCCGTCCGGGCTTCTTCTTGTCCCGTGGCAGCATAGCTGCACTAGATAGGTTGCAACTTAGTTGCAACAAAGGTGGCCTCTTGCTCTCGAGCGCACCACGCGACGCCGGAAAGCACGTGCCCGTGGTGTCGCTCGATCAGGTGGCGGCGCCGGCGCGGGTGCGGGTGGTGAAGGTGGCCGACGGCCGCCGCACGCGGCAACTGCTGGCGCAACTGAGCATCCGCGTGGGCAGCCAGCTCGAGGTGCAGCGGGCGGCGCCGCTGGCGGGGCCGATTCTGGTAGGCAGCGCCGGCAGCGTGGTGGCGGTGAGCCGGGGGCTGGCGGGCAAGGTCATCGTCGAGGTGCTGGCGTGAAGGTGGCTCTGGTCGGCCAGCCCAATTGCGGCAAGAGCACCATCTTCAACGTGGTGGCGGGCTACCGTTCGGCGACGGCCAATTTTCCCGGCACGACGGTGCGCATCGCCTGGAGCAAAGTGCGGCTGAACGGGTTGCTGTTCGAGCTGGTGGACCTGCCGGGGATTTATTCGCTCACAGCGTCGAACCCGGCGGAGAAATCGGCGCGCGACTACCTGCTATCCTCGGACATTGACTTGATCGTCAACGTGGTGGACGCCTCACTGCTGAGCCGCAGCCTGGAGTTGACGCTGGAGCTGCGCGAGACGGGCATCCCGATGGTGGTCTGCCTGAACATGATGGACGACGCGCGGCGCAAGGGGATCGAGATTGACGCCCGGCGCTTGCGCGAGCTGCTGCGGCTGCCGGTGGTGGAGACGGTGGCGCGGCGTGGCGTGGGGGTGCGCAACCTGTTCACCCAAGTGGGACTGCAGCGCGGCCATGCGCCGGCGCCGGCGGAAGCACTGGCCTGGCACCGCGACGTCGAGGCGGCGGTGGAAGCGATGGAGAAGTATCTGCCGGACGGAGTGTCAAACAAGCATCTGTCGCGGCGGTTCTTTGCCATAAAGCTGCTCGAAGGGGAGGGAGACGGATTGACGCCGGCGCCGACGGCGGCAACCGAAGCCGCGGCGGAAGGAATCCGGGAGGAGCTGGCGCAGATGCACGGGCGGCCGGCGGATTCGGTGGTGATGTCGGAGCGGCACGACCGCTCGATGTGGCTCTTCGAACAGGCAGCGAAGGTGGGGCGGCCGCGGGCCGACATCCGCGTGGCGCTCGACAACCTGGTGATGCACCCGGTGGGTGGCTACGTGTTTCTGCTCCTTCTTCTGCTCGGTTTCTTCTACGGGGTTTTCCGCGTCGGGTCGGCGCTGGAGGACGTGCTGCTGGGCGCGTTTGAGTCGGGGTTCGCCGCCTGGCTGGCGCCGAGCTTGACCGCCGGGACGCTGGCGCACGCCGTGGTGCGCAGCGTCTGGGAGGGGCTGGCCGGGGGCGCGGCGATCGTGCTGCCCTACCTGGTGCCGTTGCTCGTTGGGCTGGCGTTCCTGGAAGACGTCGGCTATCTGCCGCGAGTAGCGTATTTGATGGACGGCCTGCTGCACCGCATCGGGCTGCACGGCACCTCGACCGTGCCGTTGATGCTCGGCTACGGCTGCAGCGTGCCGGCCTGCATGGCGACGCGCATTCTGGCCTCGCGGCGCGACCGCTTCCTCGCCTGCGTGCTGGCGTGCCTGGTGCCCTGCTCGGCGCGCTCGGTGGTGATTCTGGCCTTGGTGGCGTTCTACCTGGGGCCGTTGTGGGCGCTGGGGGTCTACGCGTTCAATATCGTCGTGGTGATTCTGGCCGGGCGGCTGCTGGCGCGGCTGTGGCCGGAAGTGAGCCCGGGGATGATTCTGGAGGTGCCGCGCTACCAGTGGCCGTCGGCGTCGGTGGTGGTGAAGAAGGTGTGGCTGCGGTTGCGGGAGTTCGTCGTGGTCAGTTGGCCGCTGCTCGTCGGGGGCAGCGTGGTGCTGGGGCTGGCCGAGTACCGGCACTGGGACCAGGTCATCAACGCCGGGCTGGCGCCGTTGACCGGCGCCTTGGGGCTGCCGGTGGCGGTGGGGACGACGCTGATCTTCGGGGTGTTGCGCAAAGAGCTTTCGCTCCTGATGCTAATGCAGGCGCTGGGGACGAGCGACATCGGCTCCGTTTTGTCTTCGGCGCAAATCCTCGTATTTACCTTGTTCATCACGTTCTACACCCCGTGCCTGGCGACGCTGGTGGCGCTGGCGACGGAAATCGGCAAGAAGCTGACGGCGCTGGCCGTAGCGTTCAGCTTTGCGCTGGCGCTGCTGCTGGGTGTGGCGGCGCGGTGGCTGCTGGGGCTCTTGCTGGCAGGCTAGGGAGTCGGCGGGAGACTAGAAGCAGTTGCAGAACCTCCAGGCGGCGGGGACACCCACAGAGGGTTTCCCCGCACCCCTTCTGCGGTTGCGCTGCGCGCAGCTTTTCTTTCGGCACGGCGCTTCGCGTCCCGGGCTGAAGCCCGGGCCTTCCAGCCGTGCCCTTCCGTCTGATTCAGAGGCGGGGCTCGGCGGCGATCAGCTCATGGGCGGGGAAGGTCTGCACGGCCACCCAGCGGTTGCCGATGCAGTGAATCTCGGCCAGGAAGAAGAAAGAGTTCTCTTCATCCACGCAGCCCGGGCAGGCGAACTTTTCCAGGAAGTAGACGTGGCGGGGCTCGACCTTCTTGTGGCAGTCGAACAGGCAGTCGCCCAGGCGCAGGTGGCGGGCGCGGTCGTTGCCGAAGTGGGTTTCGAGGCTGAGCTCGCCGGACCAGTGGCAGAGCGGGCAGGTCCAGCGGAAGTGGAGGACATCAGGTTTTAGCTGTTTCTTCATCGCCGCACCCTCAACGGAGCCGGAATTGAACGGTGATCTCGGCAATCACCGAGATGGGTTGCTCGTTTAGATACGTGGGCTCGTAGCGCCACTGGCGCAGGGCCTCGACGGCCGACTGGACGAGCACCGGATGGCCGGAGAGAACTCTGATCTCGGCGATGTTGCCTTCGGTGTCAATGACGGCATCGAGCCGGACGTCGCCCTGGATGCGAGCTTGTTGGGCAAAGGCGGGGTAGTTCGGCTCCACGCGGCGAAGGAGCCGCGGCAGGCGCACGCGGCCGCCTACGCGCACCGGAGCGCGCGGCACCGGTAGCGACGGACGGGGAACCACGGCGGGCGAGCCGCCCAGCACGCCGCCGAGCACACCACCCAGGACACCTCCCATAACGCCACCGGGTACGCCGCCGGGAACACCACCAGGCACGCCGTACTGCTCGAGCTCGACATCGGTCGGGTCAACGATGGCAGGGATGGTCTTGGGGATGGCGGTGGGCGCGATGAGCCGGCCGGTGGGAGTCTGGAACACCGGCTTGATGCGCCGAACCTGGGGGCCGCCGGTGGGCGCCGGGGGCGGCGGCGGTGGCGGCGGTGGGGGCACCTCGAGCCAGGTAGCGGTCAACTCCCGCAACTCCAAACTCTCGGTGAACCACAGGGGCAGCAGCAGGGCGATGCTGAGGGCGAGGACGTGAACCAGCATGGAAGTGAACGCCGTGCCGGCGCGGCGCTTGCCGGTGCCAGCGGGGGTTTCGAGCAGGAACTGCAGCGCGCGAGCGGGGCGCGCGGTGTCGAGCGCCAGGGGCGGCGGGCTGAGGAGCTGGCGCACGAGTTCGGGCAGGGACTCGGTGGCGCGCGGGCGTTCGAGAACCGAGTCAAAGCCCCAGCGGCGGGCTTCCACCTTGAAAGCTGCCTCGCCGGTAGCGAGCAGAGCGACGAAACGCATCTGCGGGCGCGCCCGGCGGATTTCTTGCAGGGCGTCCAAGCCAGCCGCGGCGGCAAAGGGACTGGCATCGGTGACCAGCAGGTCGAAACCGTTTCTTGGCATCGACTCATCGCGCTGGAGCCGGGCGAGGGAGACCACTTCGCAGCCGGCGCGCTGGAATTCCGCTTCCAGCGGGAAGCGGAGCCACGGGTCGGCCGCCACTAGCAGGACCCGCTTCGCCCGGCCGTAGGGCACGATGTGTTCAAGCGCCTTTGCCATGGCTCATCACCGGGGCTCACTGGCCCCGCTGCTGAGGGAGCACGGCAGATACCAGATAAGGAGGCCGGGTCGGGCGGGTGTATCTCTAAGAGCCGAAAAAAGATAGGGCTGCCGCAGCAGAGAGGAGACGGGCGTTCGAGGACCTCTGCCGCGTGTAATCACGCATCGGGCGGCTCATCTCGCCCAGCCCACTCTTTTCCTAGAAGCTGTTGCATAGACTCGTACAAAGCCGTCCGCAGGTAGCTCGGCCGTCCCGAAGTCTCGGGACCGCCTCGCAACCCTTCGGCAGGCTCAGGGCAGGCCTGCGCTACCTTTCCAGAAGCAGAGGTAGCGCGGGTTGCCGCCTGACCCGCTTGCCCTGAGCGAAGCCGAAGGGAGCGCAGCGAGGGACAGCGCTACCCGCGGTGGTTTCCGATGCGCCGGTCCGGATCAAGTGGTATTGCCTGCGATTTCTAGCCGGCGCTCGCTCTTCGGCCTCGCTCTGGGCAAGAGCCTTGACCCGCCTTGGAGATGACCAGTGCCCGCTGCGCGGGCATGACCCTTCGTCTACGCTCAGGGCGGGCAGGCAGGAATGCCTGTCCTACTGGTGCCGGGATGCGAGGCCGGCGGTAAGTTGGAGTGGAAGGCTGAAGCCTTCCGCTACGCCGGGTAAAGGGGGGCTTCGCCCCCCTGACAGACACGAATGTCTGTCCTACTGTTCGCCTCCGCATCCCGAGTCGATCCACGACGGACGGGCGGGGCTCACACCAACTGGCGGAGCAAGTGTCCGATGGCGTAGGCGACGCTGGCGGCGGCCGAGCCCACCAGCAGCATTTCGAGGCCGCTGACGAACCAGCGTCCGCGGGTCACGAGCGTGCGCAGGCTCCCGACCGTGAACAGCGTGACACCCGTGGCCGCGCACGAGGCGAGGAACAGCCGGTCGCCCGGCAAGGCCAGGAA
>JACPRL010000165.1 GCA_016189965.1 Acidobacteriota bacterium
CCCCATGGGCGTCCACACCGGCGACTCCGTCACCGTCGCCCCGGCGCAGACGCTGACCGACAAGGAGTATCAGCGGATGCGCGACTGGGCGCAGCGCATCATCCGCGAAGTCGGGGTTGACACCGGCGGCTCGAACATCCAGTTCGCCCTCCACCCCGACACCGGCCGCCTGCTCATCATCGAGATGAACCCGCGCGTCTCGCGCAGCTCGGCGCTGGCCTCAAAGGCGACCGGCTTCCCCATCGCCAAGATCGCCGCCCGCCTTGCCGTCGGCCTCACGCTCGACGAAATCCCCAACGACATCACCCGCAAGACGCCCGCCAGCTTCGAGCCCACGATTGACTACGTGGTGGTGAAAATTCCCAAGTGGCAGTTCGAGAAATTCCCCGGCGCCGAGCGGACGCTGGGCACCGAAATGCGCTCGGTGGGCGAAGTGATGGCCATCGGGCGGACTTTCAAGGAAGCGCTGCTCAAAGGGCTGCGCTCGCTCGAAACCGGCAAGCGCTTCCGCCTGCCTCGCCTGCCCGAGGACCGCCTGCGCCAGTTGCTCATCACGCCCACGCCTGAGCGTCTCGAAGCGCTCTTCGCCGCCCTCCGCCAAGGGATGAGCCAGGAAGAAATCTGCCGCCTGACACAGATTGACCCGTGGTTCCTCCGCCAACTGGCGGACATCGTCGCGCACGAACAGGTGCTCGCCGGCGAGTCGCTCGAAACCATCTCGGCCGAGCGGCTGCGCGAGGCCAAGCGCGAAGGCTTCTCCGACGAGCACCTGGCGGGCTTGTGGGGGACGACCGAGGAAGCGGTGCGGGGGCGCCGGCTGGAGCTCGGCCTGGAGGCCGTCTTCAAGCGCGTCGACACGTGCGCCGCTGAATTCGAATCCTTCACGCCGTACCTCTACTCGACCTACGAAGAAGAGGACGAAAGCGAGCCCACCGACCGGCGCAAAATCCTCATCCTGGGCAGCGGGCCCAACCGCATCGGGCAGGGCATCGAGTTCGACTATTGCTGCTGCCACGCCGCCTTTGCTCTGAAGGAGGCGGGCTACGAGACCTTGATGGTGAATTGCAACCCCGAAACGGTCTCGACCGACTACGACACCTCCGACCGCCTCTACTTCGAGCCGCTCACCTTCGAGAACGTGATGGGCATCGTGGCCCGCGAGCGCCCCGGCGGCGTCATTGTGCAGTTCGGTGGCCAGACGCCGCTCAACCTGGCGCGCGCGCTCGAGGCCGCCGGCGTCCCTATCATCGGCACCTCGCCCGAGTCCATTGACCTGGCCGAAGACCGCCAGCGCTTCAGCCGGCTGCTGGCCGAGCTCGGCATCCCGCAGCCGCGCCACGGTACCGCCTGGAGCGCCGAAGAAGCCGTCGAAGTGGCCGAACGCATCGGCTACCCCGTCGTCGTCCGCCCGTCGTACGTGCTCGGCGGCCGCGCTATGGTCATCGCCTACGACCGCGCCACGGTCGAAACCTACGTCTGCGAGGCCGAAGAGTTTGTGCAGGCCCTCCCCATCCTGATTGACCAGTTCCTGGAAGATTCCTTCGAGCTCGATGTGGACGCCCTGGCCGATGGCGAAGAGCTCTACATCGGCGGCATCATGGAGCACATCGAAGAGGCCGGCATCCATTCGGGCGATTCCTCCTGTGTGCTGCCGCCGTTCCAGATCGAAGCCCGCCACCTCGAAACCATCCGGGATTACACTCGCCGGCTGGCCCGCGCCTTGAACGTCGTCGGGCTGATGAATGTGCAGTACGCCGTCCCCTCGCGGCCGGAGGGCGGCCAGGGCGACACGGTCTACGTGCTCGAAGTGAATCCTCGCGCCTCACGCACCGTTCCCTACGTGAGCAAAGCAACCGGCGTGCCGCTGGCCAAGATCGCTGCCCTGCTGATGACCGGGGCGCACTTGCGCGACTTCTCCTTGTCGGCCGATGCAGGGCCCAAGGACTTCTACGCCGTCAAGTCGCCGGTTTTCCCCTTCGGGCGCTTCCCCGGTGTGGATACCATCCTCGGCCCGGAGATGAAGTCCACGGGCGAAGTGATGGGCGTCGGCACGAGCTTCGGCCTGGCCTTCGCCAAGGCGCAGCTCTCCGCCGGCCAGCGCTTGCCGGTGGCCGGCACCGTGTTTTTGAGCGTCAACAACCGCGACAAAAAAGCTCTGCTGCCCATCGCCCGCCAGCTCGCCGCCGGCGGCTTCAAGCTCATCGCCACGCGCGGCACGGCGCAGTTTCTTTCCGAGGCGGGCGTAGCGGTGGAGAAAGTTTTCAAAGTTAACGAAGGCCGGCCGAACGTGGTGGACCTCATCAAGACCGGCACCATCCAGCTCATCCTCAACACGCCGCTCGGCCGGCAGTCGTTCTATGACGAGCGCGCCATCCGCCGCGCCGCCATCCGCCACCAGGTGCCCTGCATCACCACGCTCGAAGGAGCGCTGGCTGCCGTCACGGGCATCGAGGCGTTGCAGAAGCACGAGGTGGAAATCCACTGCTTGCAGGAGCTGCACCCGCGCCCGCTCATCGCGGCGCCGAAGCCCACACCGGCTCCTGCTTCTTCTTCTGTGGCGCAGGATGCGCCGCTGCGCCTGGCGCCACCATCTGACCGTCCCGAATGAGTCCGGCACCGCTCGACCTGCACGGCATCTTTCCGCCGCTCACCACTCCCTTCGCCGCCGACGGCAGCGTGGACGGAAGGGGGCTCGCCGCCAACGTGGAGAAGTACAACGGCACGGGGCTGGCCGGCTACGTGGTCGTTGGCTCGACCGGCGAATCGGTCTACCTGCGCGAGGAGGAGAAGCTGGCCGTCTGGGAAACCGTGCGCGATGCCGCCGATGCGGAGAAAATTCTCATCGCGGGAACCGGCTGCGAGGCCACTGCCGACACCATCGAACTGACCCGCCGCGCCGCGGCGCTCGGCTACCACGCCGCGCTCGTGCGCACCCCGGCTTATTTCCGGCCGCAGATGAGCGAGGCGGCGCTCGAGCGCCACTTCCGCAGCGTCGCCGACGCCAGCCCCATCCCGGTGCTTATCTACTCGGTGCCGCAGTTCACCGGCTTGGACGTTTCGGCGTCGCTCGTGGCGCGGCTCGCCGAGCATCCGAACATCAGCGGCCTCAAGGAAAGCTCGGGCGACGTGCGGCTGATTGGCGACATCCTGCGCTTGGTACCGCCTGACTTTCAAGTGTTGGTCGGCTCAGCTTCGACGCTCTATCCCTCGCTCTGTCTCGGCGCCCACGGCGCGGTCCTGGCTGTCGCTTGCGCCCTGCCGGAACTCTGCGTGGCTCTCTACGAGTCCTACTGTCGCGGCGAGCACGCGCGGGCGCGCGCCCTGCAACAGCAACTGCTCGAGCCCACGGCGGCGGTCACCTCGCGCTATGGTATCGCCGGGCTGAAGTTCGCCCTGGAGCTGCGGGGCTACGTCGGCGGGCCGCCCCGTGCGCCTTTGCTGCCGCTCGATGACGCTGCGCGCGACGAGCTCTCCCGCCTCTTTCGCGGCCTCTAGCCGGGTGTTGAAATACTCTGTGCCCGTGTCATTCCGAACCCTTGCGTGCCTTGGCGGTGAGGAATCTGCTTTTTCTAACTGTTGCCACAGACAAGCAGATCCTTCGACTCCGCCCCGCCCCTTGCGGCGGCACAGGAGCCGCACGCCAACCACAGTGGCCCCGACGCCGCAAGGGGCGGGGCTCCGCTCAGGATGACACCGGTGGGGTGGGCGCGGTGACTAGTTGGAGCTGTCGGGAAGGTTCACGAGGGTGAGCTGGGAAAAGTTGGAAAGCCCGTAACGCACTGTGGTTGCTCGCCTTGGCGGGCGCAAGTATGATGGACGGCTTTGATGGACTCCCACTGTATTCCGTTCACCGCGATCCCTCATACGACTGCTCTGTTCTCTGACTACCTTTACCGCTTCGAGAAGGTTGCCGCGTTCTACGCGCACGACCCCTTCGAGCCGGCGAGCTTTGCGCGGGCGGCGGAGAAGATGGCGCTCGAGACTGAGCGGCGCCGCGCCGTGGCCTCGATTTTGGCGGAGCAGAACGAGCGCTTCGGCGCCGACGAGACGACGCTCGCAGCCATCCGGCGTCTCGCTGACGGCGCCGCGGCGGTGGTTACGGGCCAGCAGGTGGGGCTGTTCGGCGGCCCGGCCTACAGCATCTACAAGGCCTTGACCGCCATCCGCCTGGCGGAGAACCTGACCGCCCAGGGCATCCGCGCTGTCCCCATCTTCTGGCTGGCCAGCGAAGACCACGACCTCGATGAGGTGAATCACTGCGTCTTTCTTGATGCCGACGGTCGATTCGTCCTCTTCGAGCACGCTTCCACGTCGTCGCCCAACACGCCGGTCGGTCGCGTCCGCTTTGATGCTTCCATTGAAGACCTGCGGCGTCGCGCCGCACGCTTGTGGCCGCCCGAGGCGGCGGAGGAGGCCGAGAGTCTGCTTGCGGGATACGTCCCCGGCGCCACGTATGCCGACAGCTTCGCCCGGCTACTGCTGCGTCTCTTCGCCGGCCGCGGTTTGATCGTGCTCGACCCCTTGCACCCCACGCTGCACGCCCTGGCCCGTCCCGTTTTTCGCCGCGCTTTGGAAGAGGCCGAGCGGTTGCACAAGCTGCTGCGGGCGCGCGACCGCGAACTGCGCCGCGCCGGCTACCACCTCCAGGTGCGCTTGCAGGAAAACGCCACCCTGTTGTTCCTCACTGTAGATGGCCAGCGTCTCCCCCTCCGCCGCCGCGAAGATGAATTTTCTCTCTCCGGCCAAGCTCACCGCTCCTTGGCGGCGTTGCTGGAGGAGCTCGAGGCGGCGCCGGAGCGCTTCAGCCCCAACGTGCTCTTGCGGTCTGTGGTGCAGGACTGGTTGCTGCCCACCGTCGCCTATGTGGCGGGCCCGAACGAGACTACCTACTTTGCGCAAACGAGTGTGCTCTACGATGAACTGCTTGGGCGCATGCCGGTAATTGTTCCGCGCTCGAGCGTGACGCTAGTTGACCCGCGCGCGCAGCGCCTGTTGCGGAAGTACGGCTTGGCCTTCGAGGACTTGTTCCGCGGGCGCGCAGCGCTTGAGGTGCGGATGGCCGAACGTTTGCTGCCGCGGGGGCTGGCGCGACGGCTGGAATCGGCGCAGGCGAGAATGGAAAAGCTGCTCGGCGCCGCCGCCGAGGAGGTCGCGCGGCTCGACCCCACCCTGCACGGCGCCGTTGAAACCAGCCGGCACAAGATGCTCTACCAGTTCGAGAAGATTCGCCGCAAGGCGGCGCGGGCCCAAGCCGAGCGCGCCGGGCTGGTTGACCGCCACCGGGAAATCCTGTTCAATTCTTGTTACCCGGAGAAGGGTCTACAGGAGCGCCGGTTGGCCTTCCTGAGCTTCGTGGCCCGGCACGGGCGCGCGCTGGTCGACCGGCTGCTCGAGCAGGTCAATTACCCCTGCCGCGACCACCAGGTAATTTTTCTCTAGTGACTAGAAGCGGTTGCACAACCTCCGCGCGGCGGGGACACCCACAGCGGGTTTCCCCGCACCCCTTCCCCGGTTGCGCTGCGCGCATCTTTTTTTCGGCACGGCTAAAGCCGTGCCCTGACGGGTGTCGAACACGTTCGCCGAGCCCGGTGGCACCCGCGACCGGGTAGCCTTAAGGCTTTTCTTGGGTTTTGCAATGTCTTCTAGTGGGCGAGCCGCTATAATGGCGCGGGGAGAAATGACGATGAAGGAGAATCCGCGGGCGGGCGCCGGTGTGAGCACGGCGGCCTGGCAAGCCATCGCGGTCGAAACCACCGCGCGGACGCAACTGAAGGACATTACGCAAGAGGTGGCGCGGCTGGTGCGCCAGGCGGGCGTCGAGAACGGCGTCTGCCACCTCTACGTGCCTCACACCACCGCCGGCATCCTGGTGAACGAAAGTGATGACCCGGACGTGGCGTGCGACATCGGCGAGGCGCTCGATCGCCTAGTGCCCCGCGACGGCCCCTACAAGCACTACGAAGGCAACGCCGACTCGCACGTCAAGGCGGCGCTAGTGGGCGTATCGGAGACCGTTCCCATCGAGGGCGGCAAGCTCGGCCTGGGGCGCTGGCAGGGCATCTTCTTCTGCGAATTTGACGGGCCGCGGCGGCGCGTGGTGAAAGTCCGCATCGTCGCCGACTAACAAGAGGCAGGCCCTTCGTGCCGCTAAGGCGGGGCTCAGGGTAAAGAGGCAGGGAGGCAAGGAATGGCGAGCAAAGTGGAGGCGAAAGTTAGCCGCGCGGCGGAACGCGAGCGGAAGCTCGAGCAGCCGGTGGACCTGCGCAGCGATACGGTCACCAAGCCCACGCCGGAGATGCGCCGGGCGATGGCCGAGGCGGAAGTGGGCGACGACGTTTACGGCGAAGACCCGACGGTGAACCGGCTGGAGCAGCGCGCGGCGGAAATCTTCGCGCGCGAAGCCGCGCTCTTTGTTCCCACCGGCTCGATGGGCAACCTGATTTCCATCCGCATCCACTGCGACCACGGCAATGAAGTTATCTGCGAGTCGCGCGGGCACATCTTCAACTTCGAGATGGCTTCGATGGGCGCCATCGCCGGCTGCCTGGCCCGGCCGATTGAGACGCCTGACGGCATCCTCACCTGGAAGCACATCGAGCCGGCCATCCGGCCCAAGGTGTACTACCGGGCGCAGACAGGCCTGATTTCGCTGGAGAACACGCACAACATCGCCGGCGGGCGCGTTCTGCCCACGGAAATCCAGGACGAGATTTGCGAGCGGGCGCACGAGCGCGGGATTCCCGTGCACCTCGACGCGGCGCGCATCTTCAACGCCGCCGTCGCCCTGGGCAAGAGCGTGGCCGAGATTACGCGCAAAGTGGATTCGATCATGTTCTGCCTGTCGAAAGGGCTGGGCGCGCCGGTCGGTTCGATGGTGGTGGGCTCGCGGGACTTCATCGAAAAGGCACGGGTCTACCGAAAGATGTTCGGCGGCGGGATGCGGCAGGCGGGCGTGCTGGCGGCGGCCGGGCTGGTGGCGCTGGAAAAACATCCGCCGCTGCTGGCGCGCGACCATGAGCGCGCCCGGCGGCTGGCCCGCGGCCTGGCCGAAATCCCGGGCATCCGCATCAACCCGGAGGACGTGGAGACCAACATCCTGGTATTCGACGTCTCGGGC
>JACPRL010000167.1 GCA_016189965.1 Acidobacteriota bacterium
CACTACCATACTGCGGGCTTCCTTGACACCTTCCGGCAAACTCCCTAATCTGGCCTCTTTGCGAATTGTCGCTGAGAGGGCGCTGAGGGACGGCGCCGGTGGCATCCGGCGCGGCGGCGCGCTCATCCAAAGCTGAGACAACATCAAGGAGGCAGAGGAGAGTCAGTGAAGCGAGTGCCGGTCCTGAGTCGCCCGTTCTGTCTGCTTTTTCTCTTGCTCTTCCCCGCGCTGCTGGCCGTAGCGCAGGGGAGCGGGCAGGTCTACGGGCGCGTGCGGACGCTGGGAGCCGACGGCGAGCCCATCTACCTTACCGGCGCGCACGTGCTGCTGGTCTCGACCACCGACCCAGCCCTGCGCCTTGAGACGCAAAGCGACGACACCGGCGCTTTCGAGTTCAAGGACGTCCCCACCGGCACCTATCGGCTGACCGCTCAGCTTGAAGGCTACGAGGAAGGTGGCGAGGAGGTGAGAGTCGAGGCGGGCGTGCTGCAGGAAGTCACCGTCACCTTGCGGCTGGCGGCGGTGAAGGAAGAGGTCGAGGTGCGCGCCGAAGGGCCGGGGATCCGGCCCGAGCAGACGGCGCCGGAGACAGAGCTCGCCGGCGCGGTCTATCAGAATGCCCCGGTGGTGAGCGAGCGGTTCCTCGAGGCGCTGCCGCTGGTGCCGGGCGTAGTGCGCGGGCCCGACGGACTGATGAAGCTGAAAGGGGCGCGCACCACGCAGACGGGCTGGCTGGTCAACAGCACCAACGTGACCGACCCGGTGACGGGCGAGCAAGCCATCAACCTGCCGGTGGACGTCATCGAGGAAGTTGAGGTCCTGCCCAACCCCTATTCGGCCGAGTACGGGAAGTTCGCCGGCGCGGTGACCAGCATCGAGACCAAGCCTTCGACCGACAAGTTCGGCTTCAGCCTGAACAATTTTGTGCCGCGGCTGCGGCGGCGCGAGGGCAGCTTCCGCGGGGTGGAGGCCTGGACGCCGCGCATCACCTTCAGCGGGCCACTGGTGAAGGGCAAGCTGACCTTCCTGCAATCGTTCGAGTACCGGCTGACGCGCACGCCGGTGCTCAGCCTGCCGGAGCTGGAACAGGACATCGACATCGAAAGCTTCGACTCCTTCACGCAGTTCGACATCACGGTCAACGACAACCACACGCTGACGCCGGTTTTCTCCCTCTACCCGCAGAAGAATCGCTTCGCGACGATGAACACCTTCAACCCGGAGCCGGTAACGGCCAACTACCGCCAGCGGGGGTGGATGGGCGGGGTGCGCGACCGCCACATTTTCGGCGACGGCTCGCTGCTCGAGTCCACGATCAGCGTCAAGGATTACGACGTCGACGTCTTCGCCGCCGGCACGGGCGGGGTCTTCGAGCCGCCGCTGCACTGCGCCGTGGGGCCGTTCTCGGCCAGCACGGTGGGAACTTACGTGCTGCGGCCGACCTGCAACTTCGGTAGCTTTTTCAACACCCAGAACCGCGTCAGCCGCCGCACAGAATGGCTGGAGACCTACAGCCTCCGGCCGCGGGAGGCACACGGGCAGCACCTGGTACGGGTGGGCTTCGCGGTCTCGCGGGACAATTTCCGCGGCTTCCACCACAGCCGCAGGGTCGAGGTGCGGCGCAACGACGACACACTGGCCGAGCGCATTGAGTTCATCGGCGAGCCGGAGATTGCCCGCGACAAGACCGAGGTCACGCTCTGGCTGCAGGACAAGTGGAGCGTGGTGCGGCGGCTGACGCTCGATGTCGGGGTGCGCTACGACTACGACACGCTGGCCGGCGACCACCACCTGGCCCCGCGGGCCGGGTTCGCCTGGCTGCTCACCGACGACAACCGCACACTGTTGCGGGCCGGCATCGGGCTGTTCTACGACAAGGTGCCGTTGAACGTGGGGACGTTCCCGCAGCTCGAGCAGCGGGTGGTGACGCTGTTCGATACCGACGGGATGACGGTGGTGGACGGGCCGCGGACGTTCGTGAACGCCCTGCCGTCGATGCGGAACCCGTACAGCGTGGCGTTCAACGTGGAGCTCGACCGCGAACTGACGCCGAACCTGCTGCTGCGGCTGGGCTACCTGCAACGGGAGGGGCGGGACGAGTACATCATCGAGCCGTTCCCGAGCCTCGTCGGCGTGCCCACGCTGCTGCTGGCGGCGCGGGGGCGCAGCCGCTATCGGGAGTACCAAGCGACGGCCAACTACCGCTTCCGCGAGGACAGCTTCCTGAATGTCTCCTACGTGCATTCGGAGTCGGCGGGCGACCTCAACAACTTCCAGGAATATTTCGGCAATTTCGAGAACCCGATTATCCGGGAGAACGCGCGCTCGCGGCTGCGCTTCGATGTGCCGGACCGGCTGCTTGTCTGGGGCGAAATCGAGACCTTCTGGGGCATCCGCTGGGCGCCGGTGCTGGATATCCACAGCGGCTTCGCCTTCTCGCTCATGGATGAGACGCGGAACTTTGTGGGGGCGCGCAATCACGGCGGGCGCCTGCCCACCTTCGCCAGCTTCGACGCGCAACTGACGCGGGACTTCCGGATCAAGGTCTCCGGCAAGAAGCGGCGGCTGCGGGTGGGCATCCGCGTCTTCAACATCCTGAACCACCACAACCCGCGCGACGTGCAGGAGAACATTGACGCCTTCAACGCGCTTGAGCTCTACAACAGCCGCGACCGCATCTACCGCGGCAAGTTTTCTCTCGAATTCTGATCTCCCGAATGGTCGCGCAGGCGCCCACGACACCCTCACGAGGCTCGGCCGGGCAGCGGTCTGCCGCCCGCGCGCTCTGGGTGCTCTTACCAGGGTGCTGAGAAAATGCTCACGACATTGACCTCAGTGGCTAAAGCCACCGTATTCGCGGGGGGTAACAGCCGCGCTAAAGCGCGGCCCCGACG
>JACPRL010000163.1 GCA_016189965.1 Acidobacteriota bacterium
GATGTGGCTGGAGCGGTTCGTCATCATCGCCGTCTCGCTGATGCACGACTACGACCCGTCCACTTGGCGCCAGGCTTTTGAGCCCACCTGGGTCGAGGTGGGCATCTTGGTGGGCAGCTTCTCCTGGTTCCTGAGCTGGTTCTTCATCTTTGCCAAGATTTTCCCTACCGTCTCCCTCTGCGAGGTGAAAGAGGCGCTGCCGCCGCCTGTCCGGCGAGGAGGGCACGGATGAGCCAGACGCTCTACCGCGGCGTGCTGGGCGTCTTCGCCCATCTCGACGCCACGCTCGAGGCGCTGCGGCGCCTGGAGGCTGCCGGCCGGCGCGACTTTACCGTGCTCTCGCCCGTGCCCCGACACGAAATCCTCGACGAACTCTACCCGCGCCCCAGCCCGGTGCGGTTCTACTCGCTAGTCGGCGGCCTGCTGGGCACGCTGGCGGGCTTTGCGCTGGCCAGCTACGCTGGCCTGGCGATGCACCGCATGGTGCTCACGGTGAGCGGCAAGCCGGTGCTGGCCTGGCCGGCCTACTTCGTCATCGGCTTCGAGCTCACTGTGCTCTTCGGGGCCCTGGCCACGATGGCGGGCTTCCTCATCCACTCACGGCTGCCGCAGGTGAAAGCGAAAGAGCCCTATGACGCGGCGTTCTCCGAGGACCGCTTCGGCGTCTTTGTTCCGGCCGAGCCGGCCGAGGCCCCGGAACTCAAGCGCCTGCTCGAGGAAGCAGGCGCTGTGGAGGTGCGCGTTGAGCAGGGTTAGTGCCGTTCCAACTAATTGCCGCTATCTCCGGTGAGCAAGGAGAAGCATATGGATTCGCCATCTCGTCAATGGGAATTAGGCGCAAAAAGTTGGAACGGCATTAGAAGCCTCCTGCGGGCCGTGGCGCTCGCCGGGCTGGCGGCGACGGCGCTGTGGGCTTGGCCGTGGTCGCGCGATCTGGTCGAGCAGATCATCACCCGGCCGCAGCAGTTCGAAATGCTCCCGCCGCCGGGTTCAATTCCGCGGGGCGCCGAATCGCCGCGGGCGCGTGAGCAAGCCGCGGCCAGCTTGCGGAATCCGTTGATGCCCACGCCGGAGAACCTGGCCAAGGGGAAGGTGCTCTATGACACCTACTGCCTCGTGTGCCACGGTGCGGCGGGGCGTGGTGACGGGCCGGTGGCGGGTGGAGCGCTCCAGCCCGCCGACCTGACGATGGCGCGCATTCAGGCGCAACCGGACGGCTTGCTCTACGACACCATCCGCCACGGCTTCGGGTTGATGCCCGCCTACTACGAGCGGCTCGCGCCCGAGGAGCGCTGGCGGGTGGTGCTCTACGTGCGCAGCTTGGGCAAAGGGCAATGACGTTATGAAAGAGGACACCGCACAAACGGCTCCGCTGCCGGGAGGCGTCGTAGCCCTGTTGGTGCTGGTGGTGCTAGCAGGCGGCGCCGCCTTTCTCGCCGGTGTGTCGGGCAGCGCCGAGCTGAGCCTGCGGGCTTGGCAGATTTATTTGGTCAACTACGTCTTCTGGACCGGCGTCACGGCCGCGGGCGTGGTGCTGGTCGGCATCTGGCAGGTGACCAATTCCAATTGGGGCAAAGCCTTTCAGGGCGTGGCGGTGGCCGGCGCCGGCTTCTTCCCGGCGGCGCTGCTGCTGTTCCTTCTGCTCATCGCGGCGGGGGAGAAGCTTTTCCCCTGGATGCGGGAAACGAAACCACACCGCGAGGTTTGGCTCCAGCCGGCGTTTGTCTTTTCTCGCAACGCTGTGGCCCTGCTCGTATTCTTTGTGCTGGCCGGCGCGGTGGTCTACTACCGGCTGCGCCCCGTGGCGGCCGTGAACGGGGTGAGCCCGGAGCGGCGTGCGGCCGAGCAGGCCCGTGCCGGGCGAGTAATTGCGCGGCTGGCACCCGTACTCTTCATCGTCTACGCGCTCGTGTTCAGCCTGGTGGGCTTCGACCTGGTGATGGCGCTCGACCCGCACTGGGTCAGCACGCTTTTCGGTGGCTACATCTTTTTCGGGGCGCTCTATGCAGGACTGGCGTGGCTGGCGGTGGTGGCGGTGCTCTTCTTCCGTCGAGGGGCGGCCGCCGGGCTGCTGGCACCGCACTTCCTCCACCCGGTGGGCAAGCTGATGTTCGGTTTCTGCATGTTCCACGGCATGCTCTTCTTCTCCCAGTATCTCCCCATCTGGTACGGGAACCTGCCGGAGGAGATCGAGTTTGTGGTGGTGCGGACGCACGAGGAGCCGTGGGCGTGGTTTTCGCTTGCCTTTCTGTTTGCCTCGCTCGTGTTGCCCTTCATCATCCTCATCAGCCGGCCGGTAAAGAAAAATCCGCGCGGGCTGCTGGTGGCGGCGCTGATTGTGCTGACAGGGATGTGGCTGGACAAGTTCGTTCTGGTGGTGCCGTCGCTCTGGCACGCGCACGAAGTTCCGCTGGGCTGGCTCGAGGCGGCGATTACGGCGGGCTTTGCCGCCCTGGTGCTGCTCTGCTATTGGGGCTTCGCACGCTTCTTCCCCCTCGTGCACTACCAGCCGGAGGAGATTACCTCCCACCACTGAAACGAATCCGGGGCAGGGAAGAAGAGCCGGGCCGCGCTTCTAGAAGCTGGCCAGGGCGTCGGCCTCGCTATCGAAAATCTCAAAGGCCGGCAACAGGCGATGGACGCGCAGGGTGTTGTAGACGATCCGGTCGAGGTTGACCAGCTTGAGCTGCCCGCCCTGCTTGGCAGTCAGGATGGCTGTTTCGACCAGCAACCCGATGCCGGAGCTGTCCACGCGCGACACCCCGCCCAGGTTGAGGAGGATTTTTTTCTTCTCCGCCGCCAGCAGTTCGGCGATCTGGCTGCGGAAGGTGTTGCCTTCGTCGCCCAGCACGAGCTTGCCGCTCAGGTCGAGGGCGGTGACGTCGCCCACGGCGCGCTGATTGATGGTCAACTGCACGGGCAAGACTCTCAGAAGAGGTGCTCATAGTGCGCTCAAGAACGGGCGGGTGTCAAGGGAGAAAAGGGAGCGCGGCTTGGATCGGCGGGCGAAAAGGATGGGGTATGATGATCCGGACTGAGATGTGGATGTCCTCGGGAGGAGCTATGAGAGAAGCAACGCGCGGTTGTAGCTGGCTGTTCGTGCTGGTGGTTCTGGTTGGACTGGCGACGAGCGCGGTGGCGGCGGAGAAGACGCCGTTGACCGCGGAGGTGCTCTGGCAGATCAAGCGCTTGGGCGCGCCCACGGTTTCGCCCGACGGGCGATGGGCGGCGGTGCCGGTCACCACCTACGACGTCAAGAAGGACAAGGGGACGACGAACCTGTGGCTGGTTGCGACCGACGGCGCGGAGTCACGCCGCCTGACCACGCACGAGGGCAGCGACACCAATCCCGCCTGGAGCCCCGACGGGAAGTGGATTGCCTTCCAATCGAAGCGCGGCGACGACGAAGCGACGCAGATCTACGTCATCTCGACCGCGGGCGGCGAAGCTTGGCGCCTGACCAACGTGCCGACGGGCGCTGCGGCGCCGAAGTGGTTTCCCGACTCGAAGCGCCTGGCCTTCATCAGCCGCGTCTGGCCGGGGCTGAGTTGGGAGGAGATGGCCAAGCGGCAGAAGGAGCGTAAGGAATCAAAGGTGAGCGCGCGGATGTGGGAGCGCGTTCCCATCAGCTACTGGGACCACTGGCTCGATGACCGCGAAGCACACCTCTACACCATCACGCTCGACGAACGCGAGCCCCAGCCCGTCACGGTCGGCACGGGGCTCGAGCTCTCCCGCCAGGAGCCCGGCTTGAGCTCCTACGACATTTCACCCGACGGTGCCGAGATTGCCTTCGCCGCCGACATTGATGAAACCGGCGTCCAGCCGAACTACGACGTCTTCCTCATTCCCGCCGGCGCCGGCCAGGCCAGAAACATCACTACGGAGAACGCGGCGCGGGATGACGGGCCGCGCTACAGCCCCGATGGGCGCTGGCTGGCCTTCGGCCGGCAAGTGATCAAAGGCTTCTACGCCGATAAGGTTCGTCTGGTGCGGCACGACCGGAAGAGCGGCGAGAACAAAGTTCTAACCGAAGCCTGGGACCGCTCGGCCAGCGGCCTGGTGTGGACGCCGGATGCGCGGGCGCTCTACGCCTCGATTGACGACGCCGCCCATGACCGCGTCTACCGCATCGACGCTGCGACCGGCGAGCCTACGCCCCTCACCAAGGACAAGAGCTTCTCCGCTCTCAGCCTCTCGCGCGACGGCCGGACGCTCGTCGCGCTCCGTCAGAGCTTCAGCGAGCCGCCCACGCTGGTGCGGGTGGACCTCGTTACGGGCGCGGCCACCAAGCTCTCCACCTTCAACGATGAGTTGCTGGCCGGGGTCGAGTTCGGCGCCTACGAAAGCGTCACCTACAAGGGCGCCCGCGGCGAGGACATCCAGATGTGGATCATCTACCCGCCCGGCTTCGACCCGGCCAAGAAGTGGCCGCTCTACCTGCTCCTGCACGGCGGGCCGCACGGCGGGGTCACCGACTCCTTCCACTGGCGCTGGAACGCGCAGGTGTTTTCCGGCTGGGGCTACGTCACCGCCTGGCACAATTTCCACGGCTCGAGCGGCTTCGGGCAGGCGTTTACCGATTCCATCAACCCCGAGTGGGCCGAGATGCCGTATGAGGACACGATTCTGGCGGCGCGCTACTTCGAGCAGAAACCCTGGGTCGACCGCGAGCGGATGGCGGCGGGCGGCGGGAGCTACGGCGGCTACTTGGCCACGGTGATTCTCGGGCGGCCGCACCCCTTCAAGACCCTGGTGGCGCACGCCGCGGTCTACAACCTCTACACGCAGTACGCCGCCGACTACGGCGCCGGCAAGCGCCGCCACGGCGAGTTCTGGGAGCGGCGGGAGAGCTTTGAGAACAATTCGCCCCACGCCCGCGCCGAGAACTTCACCACGCCCACGCTCATTGTCCACGGGCAGCTCGACTTCCGCGTGCCGCTCAACCACGGCGTCGAGCTCTTCCACACCCTGCAGAACCGCGGCATCAAGAGCAAGCTCATCTACTATCCGGACGAGAACCACTGGGTGCTCAAGCCGCAGAACTCGCTCTACTGGTATGAGTCGAAGCGGGAGTGGCTGGCCGAGTTCATCGGCACCGGCCCCACGCGACCCTGACACGGGCGACTGACTGCGCACGGGGCGTCGAGCGGTGCGTGAGAAGGCGCGCGGCTGAGCCAAGAAGCGCAGGGCGGGCTCGGGCCAACGCAGCTGGGGAAAGCTAATCCCTTGCAGCACCGCGACTTGGCCGACCCCTGCCTTTGGCAGGCTCTGTGCTTATGCACCTACGCGCATAGGTGCAGAGATGGATGCTCCGCTCCACGAACTGTTCAAGGCCGCTGGCGAGCTCACGCGCCTGCGGATTCTTAACCTCCTCCGCCACCGCCCCATCTGCGTCTGCGACCTGCAGGAGGTGCTCGGCCTGCCGCAGTACAGCGTCTCGCGCCACCTGGCGGCTCTGCGCCACGCCGGCCTCGTGCGTGACACCCGCGAAGGCAGCCGCGTGGTGTATGCCCTGGCTTCAGCCGCGACGCCGAAAGGGAGATTGATCCATCGCTTGCTCGTCGAGGCCGCGCCCCTCGAGCCGGTATTGAAGGAGGACTTGGCCTGCTTCCGCCGCGCCTTGCGCCGCGGCGCCTGCCGCGTGGGAGGCGAAAGGAAAGCGCCATGAGCGAGCTGTTCTGGGCTGGCGTGGCGGCGCTCGAGGATTACATCGCCCTGCACGTGCTCACCTGCCTGGTGCCGGCCTTTCTGCTGGCAGGCGCGATGGTGACTTTCATCTCGCGGGAAACCATCCTGCACTATCTGGGCACGCAGGCGCGGAAGAGAACGGTCTTTCCGCTGGCGGCCGGCTCAAGCCTCTTCGTCGCCGCCTGTTCCTGCACCGTGATTCCGGTGGCGAGCGGGCTTTACTACGGCGGCGCTGGCATCGGCCCGGCCTTCATCCTGCTCTGGGTGGCGCCGGCGGCCAACATCCTGGCGCTCATCTATACCGGAGCCATCCTGGGCGCGCAGATGGTGACGCTGCGGGTGGCGAGCGCCCTGCTGATGGCGTTTGTCGTGGGCACGGTGATGCTTGGAGCGTTCCGGCGGGAGGAGCAGGCGCGCGAGCTGACTCTGGCCAGCCAGCCGCCGGCTGGCACGGCCATCGCCTCGCGGGGCACGGTGGGCCTGCTGGTGCTGCTCGTTGCCACCCTGCTGGCCCCGAATTACCTGGTGCGAGAAGGGCCCTACCTCCACAAGGTGTACGTCTGGGCGGCGGGGACGCTGCTGGTGGCGCTCTACGCCTGGCGGGTGAAGACCCGCGCCGAGATTGCCGCCTGGCTGAAGGAGACTTGGTGGTTCGTGCGCATCATCTTCCCGCTGCTGCTGGCCGGCGTCTTCGTGGTGGGCGTCATCGGCCGGCTGCTGCCGGAAAGCTGGATTCAGAGCTGGCTGGGCGGCAACGGGTTGCTGGCCTCGTTGCTGGCCACGCTCATCGGCTCGGTGAGTTACTTCGCCACCATGACCGAGGCGCCCTTTGTGGACACGCTGATGAAGATGGGCATGGGGCCGGGCCCGGCGCTGGCGCTGCTGCTCACCGGTCCCGGGCTGAGCCTCCCCAACTGGCTGGCCATCGCGCGCGTGTTTGGTCCGCGCAAGGCAGTGGTGTATGTCGTGACCATTCTGGTGCTCGGCACGCTCGTCGGTTGGGCGGCCGGGCAGCTCTATTTTTCCTGAGGAGGAACGAGATGAAGATTGAAATCCTGGGCCCGGGCTGTTCGCGCTGCCGGGCGACCGAGCAAGTGGTGCGCCAGGCGCTGGCGGAGCTCCAGCAAAAAGCTGAGATCGAGCACATAACCGACCCGGTGCAGTTCGCCCGCCGGCAGGTTCTGCTGACGCCCGGTGTGCTGGTTGACGGGCAGGTGAAGTCGAGTGGCCGCGTGCCGAGCCTGGACGAAGTCAAGACCTGGCTCGGAGCCCGCGCCGCCTAGACCGCCCGACAGGATAGGCAGGATTGGTAGCGGTACCGGGAATCGAACTTGAGCCGCTGGGCGGGCGTGAGCGAAGCGGGAGCCCGCCGGCGAAATCCCGAGCGACAGCGAGGGACCTGAAATCGGCAAACATTAGCTTGCAAGAGTTGGTAGCGGTACCGGGAATCGAACCCGGGTCTCCAGATTGA